>JACADV010000003.1 GCA_013388425.1 Thermoanaerobaculaceae bacterium
CCCCCCGCATCCCACCTCCGCCCAGCGCCAGGACCACACCCCCCGCCAGGTCGGCCCGCCTCATTCGTCGCCCCTTGCCCGGTTGGCCCGCAACCGCTCCAGATGGAGCACCATGGCCTCCAGCACCCCTTCCGCCACCCGCTGCGCCTTGTCGGAAACGTGGTAGAGATCCTCGGTGAGCCCGCGGGGATCCACGTCGCCAATTTTGTCCCCCGCCTCCACCGGCACCCCGTCCCGCAGCAGACCGCGAATCACTCCGGCAATGCGAGACACCACGGGGTATTCGGAATCCACCGGTACACCCCGGTAGAGGTCGGCCCGCTCGAACAGCAGCACGAGGATGCCAATCTTCTCGCCCTGCTCCACCCGTTGGCCAATCTCCTTGTTGGTGCGGAAGATGCCGGCCCGTTGCGCCTTGATCACGCGCTCTTCGGAAAACCCCATGATGTCAGCGGGCGGCGCCTGGGGCAGCGATTGCCCCGCCGAGAGTACCCGCCCCAGGTGGGGGCCGCGCACGGTTTCCACCACCGCGTGGCAGTCGCGGCCCGGGGAGTGTCCAGAACCCAGCGCGATCACCAGGGGCGCACTGGCCTTGGTGAGGTTCTTGTTGGCCCGCGCCATGGCCGCGTCCACGATCACGTCGGCGGGCCACGTCTCCAGCACTTCCGTGAGCGCCTGGGTGGTGATGGCCACATCGCCCAGCTGGTGGAGGCGATCGATCTCCGACAGCAGCATTACGTGCCGGGCCGTGACCCCGTCCACCGTCTTGGCACCCTCGAAGACCGCTTCGGAAAAACACACGTTGCGCCGCACCGCCTTGGGGAACGGACGCTCCACCATGACGATGCGCGACAACCCTTCCCGTACCAGCCGGACAGCCGTGGCACTCCCCAACTCCCCGGCGCCCCGAATGACCACGCGCGTGTCGGGGAAAACCGCGATCACAGCAGCGCCACCGCCTCGATCTCCACGTCCGCGCCGCGGGGCAGCGCGGCCACCGCCACGGCGACCCGGGCCGGGCGGTGATGACCGAAGAACTCGGCGTAGACCGCGTTCAAGCGCGGGAAGAGGGCCATGTCCGTGAGGTACACGGTGGCCTTCACCACCCGGGAGCGATCGCTCCCGGCCGCCAGCAGCACCGCCTCCAGGTTATCGAGCACACGTCGCACCCGGGCTTCGAAGGTCTCGCCCACCACCTCGCCGGTGGCCGGGTCCAGCGGGATCTGGCCGGAGGCAAAGACGAACCCGCCGGCCACCACCGCCTGACTGTACGGCCCCACGGCCGCCGGGGCCTTGGATGTGGTCACGCTCTCTAGCTTCCCGCTCACCGTGCCTCCTCGTCCGGAGCAAACTCCCAAATCTCCGGAAGGTTACGGAACCGCTCTGCAAAGTCAAGGCCGAACCCCACCACGAAGCGGTCCTCGATCTCTACGCCCAGGAAGTCCACCGGTACCTCCACCCGCCGGCGGGCCGGTTTGGAGAGCAGCGCCACCACTTGGACCGTCCGTGGGTGACGGGCCCGCAGCAGCGCCAGGATATCCAGCAGCGTGAGCCCTGTATCCACGATGTCCTCGACCACGTAGACGTCCTTGCCGGCAATGTCCACCGTGATGTCCTTGACCAGCGTCACGGTCCCCGAACTCTCGGTGGTGGCGCCGTAGGAGTGGAGTTGGATAAAATCAGTTACGATCGGGTGGTGGAGCTTCAAGGTGAGGCTGCTAAAGAAGTGAACGGCACCTTTGAGCACGCAGATGAACACGGCGTCCCGACCTTCCAGATCGGCGTCGAGTTCCTCGGCAATGGTGGCGATGACCCGCTCGAGTCGCTCGGCTGGTATGAGCTTTTCTCTGAGCATCGACCCCTCCCGGCTATGCAACGCCTACCCGCATGGTGTACGCTAACACTGGAAACGCTGCGATGAGTGCCGTCACCTTACACGATCTCAACCAACGCTACATCCGGCTCGCTGACCGGTGCCGCTCGCAGTGGACCTTCTACCAGCTTTTGCAGGGAGTGTTCAAGCACCTCAAGAACTCCCCCTGCCCGGTGGAGATCGACTACCCTGCCCTCTTCACCGAGCTGCGCAGCCTCTCCGACGAACTGTCGGATTCCACCGTCGCCTCCGGGTCCAAGGCGCTCAACCAACTGGCCCAGAAGGTGGACGGCCTCGCCAAGCGGCTCCTGGAGGCCGATGCCGCCATCCCCCCATCGCTGTTGCGCCGCTTCTTCGACCGGTTGCGCCACCAGGACGAGAAGGTGGTGCTCGCCATCATCAAGTTCTACCTGGAGAGCGCCCAGCGAACTCCCGACCTCTTTGACAAACTCGACATCCTCTTCACGCGTCTGGCCGAACTGCCCGGCTCCGACGGCCGCTCCATCGTGCGGCAGCCGCACGAGATCGAACGCCTCGTCAAACCGATCCTGGAACTCCACCGACCGCCCTCCACGCCCCGGGAAGAGGTGGAGATCCTCGCCCGCGCCGTTGCCGAGATCAAGGCCGAGGTGCTGGCGGCCAGCACCTTCACCGAGCTGGTGGATGGCGGAGCGTTGGACCGCTTCCGCTCCTTGAAGCGCCGCCTGGGCGAGGCAATTTTGGATCCCGCCCTCCTGCCCGTGCTCGTGGACACCACCATCACCGTCAAGAACCGCTTCCGCGAGCTCCTGGAAGAGGAGGAGAGCCGCCTGCTCGAGGACACCAACCGGGTGCGCGAGCTGGAGCAGCAGCTGAGCGCCCACCCAGAGCTGGTGACACCGGAGCTGCGCGAGTTGCTGGAGACGTTCATGGCGGCCAGCCACCGCCTGGATGCGGCGCGGCGGGAGGATAATCTGCGGGGCACCGACGTGTTGAGCCTGCGCAGGGCGCTCAACCGCATCCTCGAACTCTTCGACGCCACACAGTCCTTCCCGCCACCGTTCCAGCTCTCCCCCACCATCCCCGAAGGCGAGCCGGAGGCATCAGCGACTGCCACCGAGCCCTCGCGCCAGCCCGCCCTCCCCCTCCTTGCCCAACTGCCCCCCGACCCCCTCCTCCACGACTACCTGAGCAAGATCATCTTTGCCCTGGAGCTGGCGGGTGCCGACCGCAGTTCGGAGGAGGCGGTACAGGCCAAGGAGCTCGCCACCTTGCGGCTGGAGCCTGCGGAGGTGGACGCCTGCCGTGCCCTGGCGGCCGGCACAGTGGACCTGGGGAGCCTGGTGGGTCAGCGGCACCTGCTCCTCTTCCAGGCTGCCGCCTTGCGGGTGCGCATGGACGAGGAGGCCAAGGAGATCGACCGACTGCAGCGGCGCGGTTCGGAGAAACTGGCCGAAGTTCTGGAGCGGGCTACCCAGTCGTTGCAGCGCGCCTCCGAGATGGACCGCCGCTTCCTGTGGTTCATCGAGGACGCCCTCTACCGCGGAGACACCGACCAGTTGGAGCCACTCTACCGCTCCCGCTTCCGTCTCCTGCGGGCCTACTCGGGTCTCTGGCTCATCCACAACGCCCGTGGCGGAATCTCCCCCTTCTGAGTCGCCGCTCTTCCTCTGCGTCGGCGAGGAACGGATCGACCTTTCGGCCGACCGCGTGGTGGTGGGGCGCAGCCGCTCCTGCGAGGTGCGGCTGCAGGAGGATTCGGTCTCGCGCCTGCACGCGGCTTTCGTCTGGCGCGATCGGGCGTTGTACCTGGAAGACCTGGGTTCCTCCAACGGGACCTTCGTGAACGGGCGGCGGATCGAGGCGCCGTGCCGCGTCAAGCCGGGGGACGTCATCCGCTTTGGCGCGTTGCGGGGCGCCATCGTCGGACCGGAGGGGGGAAGCGCCCCCCCGCTGCCCGACGAAGAACCAGCAGCTCCGGACTACACCGTGGGCCTGTTACCCCATCGCCCCGCCGGCCTGGGCCTTCGCCTCGTGGCCGCCCTCTTGGACCTCTCGCTCTTCCTGCTGGGTTCCCTCTTGCCCTTTGCCCCCCTCCTGGCCGCCCTGGCCGCCGAGCGGTTCCTCCTCGCGCCCGAGGCCATTCCCCCACCCTCCCGCACCATGTCCACCATTGCCGGTGGCTCCGGGGCGCTGTGGGTGCTCTACGCCTGGTACTACGTGATCCACGGCTGGGCGCGGCGTGGCGGCACCCCCGGCTTGCGCCTCCTGGGTTTGCGCCTCACCGACTGGCGCCGCAACATCCCCATTGGCTACGCCCGCGCCTTCCTCCGCATGGCCGCCCTGCTGGTGACGATCCTCTCGTTGGGCTTGGGCTTCTTCACCATCCCGTTCAACTCCAACCGCCGGGCCCTGCACGACCTCTTGGCCGGCACCCTGGTGGTCCACCGCCCCCGGGCCGCTTTGTAGCCGACCCGGTTGTGCGTACAATCCAGCGATGGCAGAAATTCTCGGGGCCTTTGCGCAGACCAGCTGGGTGGGCAAGGGTGTCCTCCTCGTCCTGGCCATCTTCTCGCTGGTGTCCTGGTCGCTGACCTTCCTCAAGATCCACCAGCTGCGCCGGGCCGATCGCGCCAACGGCGCCTTCCTCGAACAGTTCCGCCGCGCGACTCGGCTCGGGGAGGTGCAGAGCGCTGCCAGCAGCTCGCCGGAGGCACCGCTGGCTGGGATGTTCCGGGCCGGCTACCTGGAGCTGGAGGCGCAGATCCGCGTGCTCAGACGCGCCGGGCAGGACTCAGGCCAGATCAAGAGCCTTGCGGCGGTGGAACGCGCCCTGCAGCGCGCCATCGGCGTGGAGAGCGCGCGGCTGCAGCGCTTCCTCCCGTTCCTCGCCACCACCGCGTCGGCCACCCCCTTCATCGGCCTGTTCGGTACCGTGTGGGGGATCATGAGCACCTTCTCCTCCATCGCCGCCAGCGGCTCCACCTCCATCGTCCACGTGGCCCCGGGCATTGCCGAAGCGCTGGTGAACACGGCAGCGGGCCTAGCTGCCGCCATTCCGGCCGTGATCGCCTACAACGCCTTCCTGGGGTCGCTGCGCCGCCACCGGGGCGCAATGGAGGATTTCCTCTTGGAGTTCCTCAACCTGACCGAACGGACCTTCACCTGATGGCCTTCAGCGCCCACACCGAGCCCGAGAGCATCGCGGAGATCAACATCACGCCGCTGGTGGACGTGATGCTGGTCCTGCTCATCATCTTCATCGTCACCGCACCGATGCTCGTGCAAGGCCTGGATGTGGAGCTCCCGCAGGTCTCCTCGCCGCCCCTGCCACAGACCGAGCGGGAACCAGTGATCATCACCCTCACTCGCTCGCGCCTCGTGCTCCTGGGCGACGAACCGGTCCACCCATCCCTCCTCGCCCAGCGCCTCGCCCCCGCCCTCGCCGGCGGCTCGCGTCCCGTCTACCTCAAAGGTGACCGCGAGGTGCCGTACGGCTTCGTGGTGCAAGTCCTCGCCACCCTCAACCGCATGGGCATCGACGAGGTGGGCATGCTCACCGCTCCCCCCGAAGCGCCATGATCGACCCCGTTTCCGAAGTCCTGCAGCAGCGTCGCGACGAGCCGGTCCGCTGGGCGAAACCGGTGGCCGCCGCACTCCTGTTGCACCTTCTCATCGCCGCCGGCGCCCTCCTCACCCCCCGCCCTCGCCACCGCCCCCTCCTCCTCCCCTCTATCCGGGTGCACGCGGCCATGCCCCTCGCACCTGCTGGCCCTCCGGCCCCTGCGGCCGAGCCAGCGCGGCCAAAGACTGCGGCTACCCCAGCAGGCGCCACGCCTACCGCCAAGCGGGCGGTGGCGAGCGAGCGCACCAAGCCAAAACGCCCCACTCCCAGTACCACCGACAGGACGGAGAAGACAGCTCCCGGCTCACCAGCACCGGCGCCAGCAGGCGCGGCCGCGCGTGGCGGCTCGCCCACTGGCGTTGCGGCGGTGGGTGCTGGGCCTGTTGACGACCCTCGCGCCTTCCCGTATCAGTACTACCTGGACCGGCTCGTGACCCTGGTGGAGAGCAATTGGTTCCGCCCTGCTGCGCCGCCGGGAACCTCCTGCCGGGTGCGTTGCCGCATCAGCCGCTCCGGCAAGCTCCTGGAAGCTGGCGTGGAGACTACGAGCGGCAATCCCTCCTTCGACCGGGCGGCGTTGCGCGCCCTCTACGCCGGTGCCCCGTTCCCACCCTTGCCAGAAGCCTACGGTGGCAACGAGCTGACGATCCATCTGGAGTTTGGCCCGTGAGCAAACTTGCCCGCCTCCTTTCCATCCTCGCGCTCTTCCCAGCGCTCCGCTTGGGCGTCGCCCAGGAAGAGGTGTACCTGAAGGTCACCACCCCGGGTGTGCAGCGGGTCGTCATCGCCCTTGGCGAGCTGCCGCTCCTCGCGGGTGGCGACCCGCTGGTGGCCTCGCGCTTTCTCGAAGCGTTGCGCAGCGACCTGCGCCAGTCCGCCGTCATGTCGCTCCTGTCGGAAGAGGCGGCCCGTCTGGTGGAGGTGGACCCCAAGAACGCGCTCCTCACCCGCCAGCGCTACCGTTCCGTGGGGGCTCACTTCCTCCTGGAGGGGAACCTCATCGCTTCCGCCGGCCAGCTCGTGGCCGAGGTCCGCCTCTTCGATCTCGCGTCGGGGGAAGTGGCGTACTCGCGCCGCCTGCAAGCGGCCGCCCCCCTGGCCGCCACCATGGCCCACACCCTGGCCAACGAACTGGTGCGCCTGTTGACCGGTCGCACCGGTCCGTTCTTGTCACGCTTCGCCTTCATTTCCGATCGCAGCGGCCACAAGGAAGTCTTCCTCATGCGTTGGGACGGCAGCGAAGTCCAGCAGCTCACCAACCACAAGTCGGTGGCCCTCGCGCCCGCCTGGTCCCCGGCCGGCGACTGGCTGGTCTTCACCTCGTTCCTCTCCGGCCGACCCCAGCTCTACTCGCTGCGCCCCACTGAAGGGTTCTTGAAACCAATCTCTTCCCTCCCCGGGGTCAACTCTTCCGCCACGCTCTCGCCCGACGGTACGCGTGTGGCCTTCGCCGCCGGCGATGGGGGCAACACCGACATCTACGTGGTGCCGGTGACGGGCGGCACGCCGGAGCGTCTCACCTCCTCCAGCGCCATCGAGACCCAACCCGCCTGGGCCCCCAACGGGCGACAGATCGTCTTTACCTCCTCCGCTGCCGGCTCGCCGCAGCTGTACATCATGGATGTGGAGGGCACCAACATCCGCAGGCTCACCTTTGCAGATACCTTTGCCGACGAGGCCGCATGGGCTCCGGACGGGGTGCGTCTCGCGTACACCACGCTGGTGGAAGGGCGATTCCAGATTGCCATTCTGGATCTGCGCACCATGACCCGCACCGTGGTGGCGGGACCGGGCAACAACGAATCGCCCTGCTGGTCCCCCGACGGCTCCACGCTGGCCTTCGTCTCCGACCGCACCGGCCGCCACCAGATCTACGTCACGGACCCCGAGGGCATCCCCCGCCAGCTCACCAGCGAAGGCAGCAACACCTCCCCCGCCTGGGTCGCGTCGGTGCGCTGAACCGACTTGTCCCCGCCGCGCCAGCTGGTGTACAGTGCGTGCGTCGTCGAAGGGGGTGGTCTATGTTGCGTCGCTTGGGGAACATACTCGTGATCGCCGGTCTCGCTGCAGGAGCTCTGGATCTTTCGGCTTGCCGCCGCCCCAAGCCGGTGGTCGCCCCGGAACTGCCCCCCTCCGGCGCTGCCACCTCGGCCGGCGCAGCGACTGCTCCCACCCCCCTCGCCTCGACGGTGCGGGAAGAGCCCACCGTGGCCACCGCCGAACTGCCGGAGGGCGCCGTGGCGGCGCAGGAGTTGCCCGCCGACCTCGCCGCCCTCAACCAGGCGGGCTACCTTGCAGACGTGTACTTCGATACCAACAAGCACGAGCTCCGGCCCGATGCTCGCCAGGCCCTGGCGGCCAACGCCAGTTGGCTGCGCGCCCACCGCACGGTGCGAATCTTGGTGGAGGGGCACTGCGACGAACGCAACACCGAGGAGTACAATCTCGCGCTGGGTTGGCGCCGCGCCCACGCTGTCAAGGATTACCTGGTGTCGCTGGGCGTCGAAGCCAGCCGCATCGAAACGCTGTCCCTGGGCGAGGAGAAACCCTTCGCCACCTGTCACGAGGAGAGCTGCTGGTGGCAGAACCGCCGCGCCCACTTCGTGATCACTGCACGGTAGGGAGTGAATATGCGTTACCTGCCCGTCGTCCTGCTCGCCGTTGCCGCCACCGGGTGCGTGTCCTCCGGCGATATCGAGTTGCTCCACCGGGAGATCACCGACGTTTCCCGGGACGTGCAGCGGCTGGGGCAGCAGACCAGCGGCAAACAGGACCTACAGTCCATGAGCCGGGAGCTCGGCGAACAGAGCGATCGCCTGCTCAAGTCCAACGCTGACATCCAGTTGCAGCTCCAGCAGTTGCGCGAGCAGATCGAGGCGCTGCAGGCATCCCTGGAAGTGACCGTACAGCGGCTCGACGCGCTGTCCAACGAGCTGGCCGCCACCCGGGAGCGCCTCGCGCCGCCACCCCCCGCGGTAGGCGCCGACCAAGCCGCGCCGTTGACACCGGGAGGTCCCTCGGAACCGGCCCAGCTTTACACTACCGCCTACGAGGACTACCTGCGCGGGAATTTCGATCTCGCCCTGCAGGGGTTTGGCGAGTACCTGAAGCGGTACCCCGACACCGACCTGGCCGACAACGCCCTCTACTGGGTGGGCGAGTGCCACTACTCCAAGCGCGACTTTCCTAAGGCCATTGAAACCTTCACCGAGCTGTTGAACCGCTACAAGACCTCCGACAAGGCAGGCGCCGCCCTGCTCAAGAAGGGGCTGGCTTACCTGGAAGCCGGCGACCGCTCCCAGGCGGTCATCAACCTCCAGTACGTTCTCTACGAGTACCCCGGCAGCAAGGAAGCCGAGTTGGCGCGCAGCAAACTCCAGTCCTTGGGCATCAAGGTGAAATGACGGCTCCGCCCGAGCGGAACCGCAGCAGATAGGGAGCACAGCACATGGCAAAGCGTATCAAGTCAGGTCTCAAGCGTCGTCGTCAGGACGAGGTTCGTCGCGCCCGCAACCGGGCGGCCCGCACGCGCGTCCGCAACGCGGTGCGGCAGCTCCGTTCCGCCATCGATGGCGGCGACCGGGAAATGGTGCGGCAGCTCCTGCCGCAGACCGTGTCCATCCTCGACGTGGGGGTGCGCAAGGGGGTGCTGCACCGCAACACCGCAAGTCGCGTCAAGTCTCGTCTCACGACGCACGTCAACCGGCTCCTGCAGCACAGCTGAGCCCCGCATGGTGCGGCCGTACCGCGATCTCCCCGCAAGTGCCCCTCGGCCGATCAAGCGCGGCAAGGTGCGCGACGTGTACGACGCCGGGCCGGAGCACCTCCTCATCGTTGCCACCGACCGCATCAGCGCCTTCGATGTGGTGTTGGAGCCTGGCGTGCCGGGCAAGGGCATCGTCCTGAACCAGCTGTCGAACTTCTGGTTTCGCAGGCTGGCCGGGGTCGTGCCCCACCACCTGGTGGAGACCGAGCTCGGCCGGTTCCCCGAGCCGTTCTCGGCCTACCCGCAGCTCGCGGGGCGCTCCTGCCTGGTGCGCCGTCTTGCCATCCTGCCCATCGAGTGCGTGGCCCGGGGGTACCTGGCCGGTTCCGCCTGGAAGGAGTACCAGAGCAGCGGGGCGGTGTGCGGAATTCCCCTCCCCCGCGGCCTGCAGCTTGCCGACCGCTTGCCGGAACCGATCTTCACCCCGGCCACCAAGGCCGAGGTGGGCCACGACGAGAACATCTCCTTCGACACCGTGGTGGCGCAGCTGGGCGGCGAGCAGGCCGAGCGCGTGCGCAGCCTCACCCTGCAGCTCTACCGCCGCGCCGCCGCCTGGGCGGAAGCGCAGGGCATCATCCTCGCCGACACCAAGTTCGAGTTCGGCGTGGACGAAACCGGGCAGCTGGTGTGGGCTGACGAGGCCTTGACCCCGGACTCCTCGCGCTTTTGGCCGGCGGCCGACTACCGCCCCGGCACCAACCCACCCTCCTTCGACAAGCAGTTCGTGCGCGACTGGCTGGAGAACAGCGG
>JACADV010000014.1 GCA_013388425.1 Thermoanaerobaculaceae bacterium
CGCCCAGAGAGCACCACCAACGGACTCGTACCCTCCTCCTCCCCGGGCAAGCCGGAGAGCGTGACGATGTCGATCACCCCGTCGTCGTCGAAGTCGAGCTCGAGCTTGGCTACGGGACCTTCGGTCATCACCGCCCATGTTCTGGTGACGTTCATCTGGCTTCCGTCGAAGTCAACCCGGACTTTCTGAACGCCTCGCGTCGGTGGATACTTGGGTGTCACGTTGTCCGAACAGTGCCCCGTGACATAGAACTCGCGCCCCCCTCCCTCCCTGCTAGGCCAGTAGTGCATGCCCTCCCAGTAGTAGTCGTTCAAGCTCCAACTCAGGTGTCTTATCCCCGTCTGAAATAGCCGGCGTTCGAACTGGGCCAACGGGATCGATGGGTCAGCTTGGCAGCCCATCGCCGTGACGGCCTCTGCAGTGAGCAATACCGGGAAGGGAGGACAGGCGTCGCGGCCCTTGCTCAGGACGTCAGTTCCGGGGGTAAGCTCGCTGAATTCGAATCCCAGCGTCGTCGCGAACAGTCTCATTCCGTCCACGCTATCCGGAACCTCGACAAGCGCCAGCAACTCCTGCTGCCCGCTGCCCACCACTCCGCATGCCAAGATGATGCGGTCCAGGTGGCGGGCGAATTCCGCGATTGCTGCGGGAGTGCCTGCGGCAGTGCTCACCTCGACGAAACCGGGCCGGGACGGACGCACGAGAGGCGCCTTCGTGGCGACCGCCCTGACAGCATCTGTTTCGGCAAGGGCTGGCTGCTGTGCCAGAAAAGCCGAACCCACCAGGCACGCAACGGTGCATGCCATGAATGGTCTACTTGACATCGCCGAGCCTCCCTTCACGGGTTTTGCGGCGGGACTGGCGCGTAGTCGCCGGCCCTGTCCACAATCGCTTTGCCGTAGTTGATGAACTCTGCCGGCCTGCACAGCAAAGGGTCTGTGCCACACTTGCTGTCATCGCTGCCCCTGTTGAAGGCAGCGAACCGTCGCGCCCAGGCGCGATTCCGTGTAGGGAGATAGGACGTTCCTTTTCACGAGGTCGAGTCTAGGGCTGCTCTGAGGGGGGTGTCAAAGCCGCGGTCTGGCAGGTTCGGGGGTTGGCCGGTGAGAAGCACGAGCTTGAACGGGGGTGATGCCCGGGGAGCAAGAGGCCGAGTCATGCTCGCCAGGCCCGCCGGGCAGGGCGTCGCCGGGCTCGATCAGATCAGCAGCGCATCGAGCGTGGGCTGGCCGGGAGGCCGCGTTGATGTCGGTGGGAGCGGCGCGGGGCTTGCGCGCGTCCAAACCCCTGCTTGCCACGTGATGGGGAGCTCGGCCGAGGCGCCACGCGACGCGTGGTCGAGGCGGCATCCCACCATCAGCCGGAGGCACTCCAAGCAGAACTGCGACGCAAGCCATGGACAGCTCAGCGCTCCCTAACTTGTCAACTACGCCGGACCTGGTACTCAGTGGGGTGGGGGGGTGCTTCCTAACTTGTCAACTAAGGCGGACCTGGTACCCAGTGCTAAGGCGGACCTGGTACCCAGTGGTGGGGGCGGGGCAGTGTCGTGACGCTCGTGAAAGAGAGGTACAATTACGGGCCGGGAGGGCGTATGGGTTTCCTCGAAGAGATTCCCAATCGAGCCAAGGCAGTGGGTGGGCACGTGGCGCTGGCCGAGGGGGACGACCCGCGGATCATCGCGGCGGCCACCACACTGCGAGAACAGCAACTGGCCCAGGTGACGGTGGTATGCCCCACCCAAAGCCAAGGACCGGAGCACGACCGACTGCGTTCCCTGGGGGTGCAGGTGGTGGATCCCAAGCGCGATGCGCGACGGCCACAGCTGGTGGACGCGCTGTTCGCGCGGCGGGCGGCCAAGGGGTGGACGCGGGAGCAGGCGGAGGCGGCCCTGGACGACCCCCTGTACTTCACCTCGATGCTGGTGGCCGTGGGCGAGTGCACCGGCTCGGTGGGCGGCGCGGTGCGAACCACGGCCGACACGGTGCGAGCTGCCCTGCACTGCATTGGCGTGGCCAAGGGCATCAAGACGGTATCGTCGTCCTTCATCATGGTGCACCCCGATCCCCGCTGGGGCGTGGGCGGCGTCATGGTATTTGCCGACTGCGCTGTGCTCCCCGATCCGGACCCGGAACAGCTGGCTGACGTGGCCCAGGGGGCGGCAGCCACTTTCCGGAGCGTGGTGGGGGCGGAGCCGCGGGTGGCGCTGCTCTCCTTCTCCACCAAGGGGTCGGCAGAGCACCCCCACGTGGACAAGGTCCGCGCTGCGGGAGCGGTGCTGCAGGCGCGCCAGGTGGATTTCCCCTTCGACGTGGAGCTGCAGGCCGACGCAGCCCTCATCCCGGCCATTGGCGCGCGCAAGGCACCGGGCTCGCCCGTGGCTGGCCAGGCGAACACCCTGGTGTTCCCCGACCTGGATGCTGGTAATATTGCCTACAAGTTGACGGAGCGACTTGCCGGCGCGCGGGCGTTGGGGCCGCTGCTCCAGGGGTTGGCGAGACCCGCCAACGACCTGTCGCGGGGGTGCTCGGCCCAGGATGTGGTGGAGACCTCCTGCCTCACCATGTTGCAAGCCGCCCTGTCAGCTTAGAGGGGGTTGCCGATGCGGGTCCTCATCGTGGGCAGTGGCGCCCGCGAGCACACCCTGGCGTGGAAGCTCTCGCGGGCGGCTGGGGTGGACGAGATCTACGTGGCACCGGGGAACCCCGGGATGGCCGGCGTGGCCGAGGTGGTGGGTATTGCTGCCGATGCCATCGTGGAGCTGGCCGAGTTTGCCGCCTCGCTCAAGATCGACCTCACGGTGGTGGGCCCGGAGCTTCCCCTGGTCCTCGGCATTGCCGACGAGTTTGCCCGCCGCGGCCTACCCATCGTTGGGCCATCGCGCGCCGGCGCGGAGGTGGAGGGCAGCAAGGCGTTCACCAAGGAGCTGTGCCTGCGCTGCGGCATTCCCACCGCGCGCGGGACGGTGGTCCGAGACCGCCGCGAGGCTGCCGCCGCAGCCGCCTCCCTGGGCGTACCGGTGGTGTTCAAGGCCGACGGGCTCGCGGCTGGCAAGGGGGTCGTGGTGTGCCGCACGGCCGAGGAGGTGGATGCGGCCCTGGTGCGCTTCTTCGAGGAGCGGGCGTTCGGGGCGGCCGCCGAGCGGGTGGTGGTGGAGGAATGCCTGGCGGGCGAGGAGGTGTCGTTCCAGGTGCTCACCGATGGCACCACGGTGGTTCCCCTGGCCACGGCCCGCGACTACAAGCGTCTCTTGGACGGCGACACGGGGCCGAACACGGGAGGGATGGGCGCCGTTTCTCCGGCGGCGCTGCCCGCCGATGTGGCCGCTGCCATCCTCCGCGACATCGTCCAGCCGGCGCTTGCCGAGTTGGCCCGGGAGGGGCGCTCCTACCGCGGCGTGCTGTACGCCGGGGTGATGGTCACAGCCGACGGGCCCAAACTGTTGGAGTTCAACTGCCGCCTTGGCGATCCGGAAACCCAGGCGGTGCTGCCCCGGCTGGACGGCGACCTGTTGCCGCTGTTGCGGGCTGCGGCGCTGGGGGAGCTGGCTGGGCTGCGGGCTACCTGGAAGCGCGAGGCCACGGCCTGCGTGGTGCTGGCTTCGGCGGGGTACCCGGGGAGCTCGCGGCGCGGCGAGGCGATCACGGGCGTGGCCGATGCCCTGGCGCTGCCGGGCGTCCTCGTCTTCCAGGCCGGCACGGCCCTCGAGGACGGGCAGCTGGTGACTGCTGGTGGCCGGGTCCTGTCGGTGGTGGGGCAGGGGGCGACGCTGGCCGACGCGCTGGCTGCCGCCTATGCGGGGGTCGAGCGCATCCACTTTGAGGGGATGCAGTTCCGCCGCGACATTGGACGGAGTTTGGCATGACGCCCCAGGTGCTGGTGCTCATGGGCTCTCCCAGCGACTGGAAGACGGTCGCGGAGACGGTGCGCGAGCTGGAGCGTCTCCAAATCCCCTGCGAGGTGCACGTGAGCTCGGCGCACCGCACTCCCCAACGCACCGTTGCCCTGGTGCGGCAGGCGGAGCGAGAGGGGGTGCGGGTGTTCATTTGCGCTGCGGGTTTGGCGGCGCACCTTGCGGGGGTGGTGGCGGCCCACACGCTGCGCCCGGTGATTGGCGTGCCGCTGCCGGGGGGCATCGGCGATGGCCTCGACGCCCTGCTCTCGACCGTGCAGATGCCGGCGGGGGTGCCGGTGGCCACGGTGGCGGTGGGCACGGCGGGGGCACGCAACGCGGCGGTCCTCGCCGCCCAGATCCTGGCCCTGAGCGACCCGGCGCTGGCCAGGCGGCTGGCTGCCCAGCGTCGCGCCGCAGCAGCGACGGTGGCCAAGGCGGATGCGGAACTGCACGCGCCGGAGGGGAGCTCATGAGCTGCATCCGCAGCAACGAACAGACCGTACCGCGCCTGGTACGCGTGGTTCTCACCCCCGACCTGCCGGGGTGCGTCTGCCGGGTGGCGGAGGGGGTGACCATCCAAGTGGAGGGGACCTACGTGGTGGAGACCGCCGAGGGCCAGCGGCTGGGTCGCGTGGCCCGTTTCGAGCTGCCGGTGCTTCGCCCCTTTGGCGAGAGAACGGTGGGGGTGGTGCTGCGAGCCGCCACCGCCGACGAGCAGGCGCGGGGGAAAGAGCTGGCCCGGCGCGAGCGCGAGCTCGTGGAGTTCTGCCGGCGGCGGGCGCGGGAACTGAACCTGCCCATGCGCCCCATTGCCGCTGTCTTCCCCCTGGACCGCAACGAGGCCTACGTGAGCTTCGCGGCCGAGGAGCGCATCGATTTCCGCGAGCTGGTGCGCGAGCTGGGCCGGTACGCCCATCGGCACGTGGAGCTGCGCCAGGTGGGGGTACGGGACCAGGCCCGGCTCTCGGGCGGGTGGGGCCCCTGCGGCCGCGCCCTGTGCTGTGCCACGTTCATGACCCGTTTCTCCTCCGTCACCATCCGCATGGCGAAGGCCCAGAACATCTCCCTGAACCCCACCCGGATCTCGGGGATGTGTGGCCGGCTGATGTGCTGTCTGGCCCACGAGGCCGTCCCGTCGGGGCCGCGGGGGGGCCATGGGGAGTAAACACACCCCGGCGCCCGCACGTATGCTTGCCGTGCGCGGGAGGGTGTGCTATATTCCTTGCAACGGAAATCGATGGGGATGCGATGAAGGATTCTGACCGATTCGACGGCGATGCCCTCACCTCGCGGCGGTTGATCCGCCCCTCCATATCGGAGGTGAGCGACCGCACGCCGCTGCGCGGGGTGGTGCACCGCAAACAGGCGCCGCCGGAGCAGACCAACGCGGAAAGCTACTACTTCACCAAGCAGATGCAGAACAAGACGGCGATGGTGGTCATCCTCGAGGATGGCACCGAGCTGCGCGGCTGGATCGAGTGGTACGACCGCAACTGCATCAAGCTGAACCGCACGGATGGCCCCAACTTGATGATCTACAAGCACGCCATCCGCTACATGTTCAAGGAAGAGGAGCTGCGTCAGCGCCGTCGGCGTCCCCGCGAGTGACCGGCTGCGTGCCGCGCAAGAGGACCTGGAACAGCTCCAGTGGCGTGAGCAGGCGCCGCTGCCCAAAGCGGTCTGGCGGCAGCGTGTCGAGGGTGTGGATGGCGCGCCGAGCAATGTAGGCAAAGTTGTCGCGCACCTGCCGGGTGGCGGTGTGGCGGTGCATGGCCTTGAGGACTTCCAGCTGTTCCAGGAGCGCCTGGTCCCGGTCGATGGAAACCAGGTAGTCCTTGACGCTCTTGGCGGCACTCTGGCGCGGCGTCAGCCCGGCCTGCAGGGCCAGCTCCTCCAGCTCGCTGCTCACGGGGTCCTTGGGCTTGGCTTCGCGCCACTGCTGGAGCACGATGGGGCGGCGCTCGCAGTTGGCCTTGTGCACCTCGGGCGAGGCCACGATCCACCCCAGGTTGTGCACCGATAGCTGCGCGGAGACGTACGCCTGGAGCGTGCGCACGAAGGGGGCTACGGCTCCTTCGAACGATTCCCGCACCCCGTCGAACAGGTTGAGCACGAAGTACACGCCAAAAGACGCCACGTTCTCGGCCAGGGCGGTCACCAGCGGCACCTCGCCAAAGGCTTCCACCAGGTCCATGAGGAAGGCGTCGAGGTTGGGGATGCTGTCGTCGTAGGCATCCTCGACCCGATCCAGGAGGGCGTTGACGGCCTCCAGCTGCTTGCGGCTCGCCGCGGTAGCGAGCGGGCCGTCGGCTGCGAAAACGAGGCGCAGCTTGCGGAACAGGAGGGCCTTGACGATGTCGGCGGCAGCCATGGTGGCGGCCTGGTGGTGGGGTGTGAAGACCAGGATGCCGGAGTTGGAGTGGGGGAGGAAGTCCAGCACGTTGACGTCCAAGCCAGCGCGCAGGTCCAGCACGACGAAGTCGGCGGCCAAAGAGTTGATGGCCCGCATGAGGCGGACGCGGTGCTCGTCGGAGAGGAGGGTGAACTCCTCCATGGCGTGGCGGGGCGCGGCCACGAAGGCAAAGTTGCGGAAAACCCCTTGGGGATCCAGGCGTTTCGGAAGGGGGGTGAGGCAGCGCTCCAGCGGCTCCCCGCGCCGGAAGAAGTGGTAGAGGTCGCGCGTCACCTCGGCTTCGATGGTGTTGCGTACCGACGAGGTGCCGGTGTCCAGGTCCACCAGCACGGTCGGACCGAGACGGGAGAGGGCGAGGGCAAAGTTGGTGGCGAAGGTGGTTTTGCCCACACCACCCTTGCCCGAAGCTACCGGCAGGATGCGCCGCACCGCTTCACCCCTCGGCCGCCCGCAGCTGCGCTTCGACGCGGGCGCAGACCACGTCCAGGGCCACCGAGTTGAAGCCGCCTTCGGGGATGATCAGATCCGCCCACCGCTTGGAGGGTTCCACGAACTCCAGGTGCATCGGCCGCACGGTCTCCATGTACTGGTGGATCACGCTTTCCACGCTGCGCCCCCGCTCCGAGATGTCGCGGCGCAGCCGCCGCACGAAGCGCAGGTCTGCGTCGGTGTCCACAAAGATCTTGATGTCGAACTGCTCGCGCAGTGCCGGCTCGCAAAAGATGAGGATGCCCTCCACCAGGATCACCCCCCGCGGTTCCACATGGCGGGTCTGGGCGGTGCGGACGTGACGGGTGAAGTCGTAGATTGGCACCTCCACGGCCCTCCCCGCCTTCAGCTCGCGCAGGTGGTGGGCGAGGAGCTGGCTCTCCAGGGCGTCGGGGTGATCGAAGTTGTGGTGGAGCAGCTCCTCGTGGCTGTAGCCCTTGAGGTCGAAGTAGTAGCTGTCGTGCTGCAGGTAGGCGATGCGTTCGGCGCCAATGCGCTGGACGATGGCGTTGGCGACGGTTGTCTTGCCCGAACCTGTGCCCCCCGCCACGCCAATACACACCGCCTGCACCATGGAAACACTCCCTCCCCGCCGCGTGGCCCCGCCGCTGCCGAAGGCACCCCAGCCCGTACGCCACCCGAGCGGGCACCTGTCATGATACGCGAGTGCGACGCGTCCTGGGCGAACCGTATCACGGCCGGGCCGCTGGTGGGATACGGTGAGCCGCTTCCAGGCCCTGGCGCTGGTGGCGGTAGCCACGGCCGTGTGGGGCGCCACCTTCACGGTGGTCAAGGCCGGTCTTGCCGACAGTGGGCCCCTCACCTTCCTGTCGCTGCGCTTCCTCCTGGCGGCGATGCTGGCCCTCGGCCTTGGCCGCAACCGCACCCGGCTGCGCGCCGCCCTGACGGGGCTGGCGTGCGGGGCGGCGCTGTTCTCCGGCTTTGCCCTGCAGACGTCGGGTCTCGCCACCACGAGCCCCGCCCGCTCGGCTTTCATCACCGCCATGGCGGCGCTCCTGGTGCCAGTGGTGGAACCCCTTTTCGGGGTGAACCGCTTTTCCCTGCGCATCATGGCCGGCGGGGCGCTGGCCGCGGGAGGGCTGGGCGTGCTGCTGCGCCCCACGGCCGGGGGGCTGGGTGTGGGCGACCTCTTGACCTTTGGCTGCGCGGTGGCCTTTGCAGCGCACCTGGTGCTGCTCCAGGCGGCGGTGCAGAGAACGCCGGCGGCGCAGGTCAATGCGCTGCAGGTGGTGACCACGGCGGCGCTGTCGCTGCCGGCAGCCACGCTGGAGGGGTGGCGGTTCACACCCTCCCTGCGGCTGGGCGCCGCCCTGCTCGTGACCGCGGGGCTGGCGACGGTCTTCTGTTTCGGGGCGCTGTCGGCAGCGCAGCGGGCGCTGTCGGCAGCGGAGTCTTCCGTCATCCTCGCCTTCGAACCGTTGGCGGCCGCAATGGTTTCGGTGCTGCTGGGCTACGACCGGGCAAGCCTCGCTCTCCTCGTGGGTGGGAGCCTGGTGGTGAGCGGTGTGCTGGTGGCCACCGTGCCCGCCCCGGCAATGCGGCTGCGGTGACCAGGTGGCGCTGGGATGCCCTGGCCCGTTAGCTACTTGCAGCGCCATCCGGGCGGGTGACGCTGCCCGGGTCGGTAGTGGCGTAGCGGTTGCCGCCCAGGTAGAGGAGGGGCGGGACCCGGTCCAGGCGCAGCACCCCGTCGGGGTCGCAGCACCCAGCCAGCAGGTGCACGCGCAGCACCTCCCCCACCAGCAAGGTCTGGTCGCCGAACTGGTGCCGCTCGACGAGCGAGCACTCGGCCGCTGCGTAGCCAGCCGTCAGGAACGGTGTGGCGATGACCTCACCGCTCTCCAGGCCCAGAGCCAGCGTCTTCACCTTGTCCACCCGCTTGCCCGAGAGCTTGCCCAGGGCGTCCGCCAGCTGGGCCTGGGAGTGGGGCAGGAAGTTGAGGGTGAACTCTCCCGTGGCCAGCACGAGGTGGTGCGTGTACGTGGCCGGGGAGAGGCAGACCCCGAAGAGGGGGGGGTGGGAAGAGAGCGGTGTGGACCACGCCACGGGGGCAAAGTTGGTGGTGGCCTTGGCCTCGTCCCGCACCCCAATGACGCAGACGAGACGCGGGTAGTAGAAGTAGGACGAGCCGGGTGCCTGGGATTTCCACTCCATGGGTCCTCCGCGGTCGCCCCCCTATCATACGAAAAATCCGCACGTCGTGCTGCGGCGGGCTTGTGAACTCTTGACACAAACTCCTGCTTCGCGTAGCGTGGCAGGCCCGGGTGGGGAGGTTCGTGTGGCGCGGCTTTTGGAGCATCAGGGGAAAACACTTCTCGCTGCCGCAGGGCTTGCTGTCCCGGCCGGCCAGGTGGTGAAGACGGCCGCAGCCGCGGCGGAGGTGGCCAGGCAGCTCGCCAGGCCCGTGGTGGTCAAGGCCCAGGCGCAGACCACGGGGCGAGCGTCCCAGGGTCTCATCCGCTTCGCTGACACTCCGCAGGCAGCGGAGGCTGCAGCTGCCGCCATCCTCGGCCTGGATGTGGGGAAGTTCCCCGTCACCGAGGTGTTGGTGGAGGAGCGGCTGGCCGTTGCCGGCGAGCACTACGCGGGCATCATCCTGGACGACCGCCGCCGCTGTCCCCTGCTCTTGGTTTCCTCCCGAGGCGGGACGGGGATCGAGGAGATTGCCCGCAGCGAGCCGCAAGCCGTCGCCGAACTACCCCTCGACCCGGTGGAGGGACTGGCCGAGCACCAGGCGCGCGAGCTGTGGCGGCGGGTGGGGGTGCACGGTCACGAGCAGCGGCTCCTGGCCGAGGCGGTGGTGCGCTTGTGGCGGGTGGCGCGGCAGGTGGAGGCACGGGCGGCCGAGGTGAATCCCCTGGTGCTCACCGCTGACTCCCGGGTGGTGGCGCTGGACTGCCGCATCACCGTGGACGACGCCGCCGTGTTCCGGCACCCGGAGCTGGGGATCGAGGTGGCGCGCGAGCTGGGCCATCCGCCCACCCCCCTCGAACGCATCGCCTGGGAGGTGGAACGCGACGACTTCCGCGGCACCTTCTACTTCCTGCAGATGCGGGAGGGGTTCCAGCGCGGCGAAGGGGTGGTGGCGTTCCACGGGGCCGGCGGCGGCGGCTCCATGATGGCCATGGACGCCCTGCAACGGCAAGGGTTCGCGGTCGCCAACTTCTGCGATACCTCCGGCAACCCGCCCGCCTCCAAGGTGTACCGCGCAGCGCGGATCCTCCTCTCCCAGCCGGGCGTGGACGCGTACTTTGGTTCGGGTTCCGGCGTCGCCTCCCAGGAGCAGTTCCACTCGGCGCGCGGCCTCGTCAAGGCGTTTTTGGAGGAGCCCCTCGCCGTTCCCTGTGTGGTGCGGCTCGGTGGCAACGGCGAGGAGAAGGCCATCGAAATCCTCACCTCCTTCACCCGCACCCTGGGCGTGCCGGTGGAGTGCTACGGCAAGGACACGCCGGTGGAGCGCTGTGCCCAGCGGCTGCGGGAGCTCCTGACGGCGTTCCAGCCACCGCCGCCCCGCCCGCCGGTACGGCAACGGCGACCCGCCGCCCGCCCCTACACCTTCACCACGCTGACCGGCGAGGTGACCTACGACCACGAGATCTGTGCCCGTTGCGAATCGAAGGTTTGCGTGCGCGCCTGCGTGCCGCAGATCCTCTCCCTCGACCCGTCGGGGGTGCCAGTGCTCGCCATCACCCGCGAAGAGGCCGCGCGCGGGCGCTGCAGCGAGTGCTTAGCCTGCGAGGTGGACTGTGCGGCGCTGGGGGCTGGCGGCGGGTACGTTGCCCTGCCGATCCCTGGCCTCGACGCGTACCGGCGCGGGCGGGGGATGGAGTAAGCCGTGGCAATCATGGTTGACCAATCCACCCGCGTTCTCGTTCAAGGGATCACCGGCCGGGAGGGGCGGGCCCGCGCCCGGCTGATGCGCGAGTACGGCACCAACGTGGTGGCCGGGTGCACACCGGGGCGGGGCGGGGAGGTGGTGGACGGGACACCCGTCTACGACACCGTGGCCGAGGCGGTGGAGGCGCACGGGCCCTTCGACGCCAGCGTCATCTACGTCCCGGCCCCACTCGTCAAGGATGCGGCCTTGGAGTCCATTGCAGCGGGCGTGGGCCTCACCGTGCTGGTGGGGGACCGCGTGCCGGTGTGGGACGTGATGGAAATCGCCCGGGCAGCACAGCGGCGCGGCGTGCAGTTCCTCGGCCCCAACACCCTGGGGGTGCTGTCGGTGGGGCGGGGCGTGCTGGGCATGATTGGCGGCCGCGCCGCCTCGGCTCGGGAGTGGTTCCGTCCCGGCCCCGTGGGGGTGGTGTCGCGCTCCGGCGGCATGACCGCCTCCACCGGCTACTACCTGTGCCGGGCGGGCATCGGCCTCACCACCCTCGTGCACGTGGGTGGCGACAGCATCGTCGGCATGCCGCTCCCCGAGGTGGTGCAGCGGTTCCAGGAGGACCCCGAGACGTCCCTCATTGCCATGTTCGGGGAGATTGGCGGCTCCCAGGAGGAGCGGGTGGCGGACATGCTCGCCTCGGGTCAGGTGACCAAGCCCGTTGTGGCCTACATCGGGGGCCGAGCCGCCACCTCCGGCGTGCGTTTTTCCCATGCGGGGGCCATCGTGGAGGGCGGCCGGGGTACCCACGAGGGCAAGGTGGCGGCGCTGCGGCGGGCCGGTGCCACGGTGGTGGACACCTTCGATGAGCTTCCCGCCGCGGTGGGAGCCGTGCTGGGAGGGGTTCATGGCTGACAACGTCTGGAAAACGGCAATCACCTCCATTGCCCCCAACGAGATCCGGGTGCGGGGCGTGCGCATCGACGAGATGATGGGCCGCGTTTCCTTTGGGGAAGCGGTGTACCTGATCCTCCGGGGCGAGCTGCCGGGCCAAGCGGTCGGTCGCCTCGTGGAGGCCATCCTCGTGGCCTCCATCGACCACGGCGTCACCCCTCCCTCGACCCTGGCCGTGCGCAACGCGGCCACCACCGGGGCGCCCCTCAACGCTTGCCTGGCGGCGGGTGCCCTGGCCGTGAACCGCCACCACGGCGGGGCGGTGGAAGACTGCATGCGGCTCCTCTCGCGCGGCGCGGCGCGGGTGGCAGCGGGGGAGACCCCCGAGGGGGTGGCCGCTGCCCTCCTGGCCGAGGAGACGGCGGCGGGCCGGCGGCTGCCCGGGTGGGGCCACCGGATCCACACCGATGACCCCCGGTCGGGGCGGCTCCTGGCCCTGGCCCGCGAGGTGGGCGTGGCCGGCGTCCACGTGGCGCTGGCCGAAGCGATCGGCGCCGAGCTGGCGCGGGGGGGCAAGCGGCTGCCGCTCAACGTGGACGGTGCCATTGCCGCAACTCTGGCCGACCTGGGGTTTGCGCCCGAGCTGGCCAACGGTTTCTTCATCCTGGCGCGCACCGCCGGGTGGATGGCCCACGTGGTGGAGGAGCTGGCGCGGGAGCGGCCCATGCGCCGCATCGATCAGAGCGCTGCCCAGTACGACGGACCGCCGCCACGACCCGTGGCGTGACGCAGAGGCAGCAGGTTTTCCGGGGAGAAGTCGCTCGGAACGCGAGTCAAGGAGAGAGCTATGGCCAACTACCGAATTGCGTGGCTACCGGGAGATGGGATTGGCAAGGACGTGATGGAGGCGACGCGGCCGGTTTTGGACGCGGTGGGTCTGGATGCCGAGTACCTCCATGGTGACATTGGCTGGGAGTTCTGGTGCGCCGAAGGGGACGCACTGCCCCAGCGCACCATCGAGCTCCTGCAGCGCGTGGACGCAGCCCTGTTCGGCGCCATCACCTCCAAGCCAGTGCGGGACGCGGAGGCGGAGCTCGTCCCCCCGCTGCGCGGCAAGGGGCTCGTGTACCGGTCGCCGATCGTGCGCATGCGGCAACTGTTCGAGCTGTACGTGTGTTTGCGCCCCTGCAAGGCGTACCGGGGGAACCCCCTCAACTACAAAGAAGGTATCGACCTGGTGGTGTTCCGCGAGAACACCGAGGACCTGTACTCGGGCGTCGAGTTTCGCCCCGTGCCCGAGGAAGTGCACGCCACCCTTGCTCGTTTCGCCCCCACCTTTGCCCCCTTCCAGCGCCACACGGGCAGCGATCTCGCCATCTCCTGCAAGGTGAACACCCGGCAGGGTTCGGAGCGGATCGCGCGCGCCGCCTTCGAGTACGCGCGCGCCCACGGCCGCAGCAAGGTCACCATCATCCACAAGGCCAACGTGGTGCGGGCCTCGGAGGGTCTCTTCCTGGAGACCTGCCGGCAGGTGGCGAAGGACTACCCTGAGATCCAGTGCGACGACGCCAACGTGGACGCCATCTGCATGTGGCTGCTCAAGAACCCCATGAACTACCAGGTGCTGGTGGCCACCAACATGTTCGGCGACATCGTTTCCGACCTGTGCGCGCAGATGGTGGGCGGGCTGGGGTTTGGCTGCTCCGGCAACATTGGCGACCAGTTGGCGGTGTTCGAGCCCACCCACGGCTCGGCGCCCAAGTACGCTGGCCAGTACAAGGCCAACCCCATTGCAACCATCCTGGCTGCCAAGATGATGCTGGAGTGGTTGGGGGAAGCGGAGAAGGCAGCGGCGGTGGAGGGTGCCGTGGCCGAGGTTATTGCCGAGGGGAAGGTGCGGACCTACGACATGGGCGGCAGCGCCTCAACCCTGGACATGGGCCGCGCCATCGCCGCGAAACTCTGAGCGAAAGCGCCCTCGCCGGTCTCGGCAGCTCTCGCCGCCGGGGTGGCCCGCCAGCGGGGCGCACCATGGCGCGAACTGGGGCTTTGCAGGGAGAGGAGCTCTTGCCGTCCGCGCGCGCAGTTGCCCCTTGCCTGCGGGGGATAGCAGGGCGGGGCGAGGCGGGCGGCCTGGGGGCGAGGCGAAGCTGTGCACCGTCTCCGGCCTGGTTCGTCTCCTCAAAGAAGTGGAGGGAACTGCCATGCTGCGCACCGTCCTCATGGGCCTGGGAGTAGGACTTGGCGCTGCGGTGGGAGTGGGGGAGTCGTTGGGGCCCCCGGAGGTGGTGCTGGAGTATGTGGCGCGCTACCTGTGTCAGGCTAACGAGCCCGACCATCTACTAGCGGCCCTCGACTTGGGGGGAGGTCGAGTGGTGGTGGCCGGCAACCGCGGCCTCGCCCTCGTGGACCTCGCTTCGCTGCCTGCCAGCGGCAGCCGAAACGCCCTCTTTCGCCTCGGCAACCTCAACGCCAGGAACGTGTACCGCTTCGGCTCCGAGCGGATCCTCGTCAATCTGAACCGAGGAGAGACGCAGTCCAGCCCAGGCTTTGCGGTGGTGCTCGTGGATGGGCCACGCCTGGTGCTCGAGCGCGTGGTAGACGAGCCCGACACCCTCTACGAGAAGATGTGCGTCGTCGGCTCGACGTTGTACGTGGCAGCCCACGCGAGGGGGTTGCGAATCTACTCCCTGGCGAATCCCGGTGGGCCCGTGCTGCTGGGGCGCTTGGAGAGCGGTTTCGTGGATGCCTTTTCCGTGGCCGTGGAGGGTTCGACGGCGTACGTGGCGGACGGCGCCGGTGGACTCAAGGTGGTGGACGTGAGCGATCCAGACCAGCCGGTGCTTTTGGGCGGTGAGGATTTGGCCACAGCTGTCGGCACTGCAGAGGACGTCACGGTGCGGGGCGGTCACGTCTTCGTGGCGGCCGGGGGTGCCGGCCTCGCCTGCTATCCGGGGGGGAATCTCGCGCGGCGAGTGCTGGTGCCGGTGGGGGCCTGCGCGGAGGACCTGGCCTGGGTGGGACCCTACCTGGCGGTGGCCACCATGGATGGCGTGACGCTCCTCGCCGTGGGGCCTGAGGGCGTGGCGCGGCCGGTGGGGCGGGAGACCACCGCGCGGCGCGACAACGGCACCCTGCGCCTGTGCGAGGGCGTTGCCGGCACCGCCGACGGTCTCTTGCTGGCTGCGGACTGGAACTTCGTGGACGTGTACCGGCCGGTATCGGGTGGGGCGGCATCCCAACCGGACATCGAGAGCACGGTGCAGCGGGTGCGGTTTCCGCCTTCGGGCGGGACGCAGCGCGTGACCCTCACCAACCACGGCGCGGCACCGCTCGTGATCGCCTCGGTAACCTCGTCGGCGGCTGGGTTTTCAGCAGACTTTGGCGGCGGCACGTTGTTGCCCGGCGAGTCGGTGTCGTTCACCGTGGCGTACGACGGTTCGCCCCAACCCGGCAGCGGGGTGATCCGCATCGGCTCCAACGACCCCGACGAGAACCCCCTCCCCATCCAAGTGTTTGGGCGGACCGAGTACCTCGACCCCGGCGAGCCCGTTCCGGATTTCACGCTCCCCGGCCTGCGGCGCGACCCGTTCACCGGCGGTCTCGTGGCAACCACGTTTCGCCTCTCGGAGCAGCGCGGCAAGGTGGTGTGGTTTCAAGTGTACGGCTACTGGTGACCGGCCTGCGCGCCCGCGGTCGCGGACATGCAGAACACCATCGTGAAGGCCTTCGAGAACGATCCCGCTGTCGTCACAGTGCTCTACGACGAGGGGGGGCGCAACGGTGAGACCTGGGAGTGGCTGGAGACCGTTTGGAGCCACTACTTCCTGCGCGGCGAGGTGGTCTACGAGGCGACGGGCGAGATGTCCCGCTCCGTCTTCGGCCAGCCAGCCACCGGCCTGCCGTTCGGGCGTGGCTTCATCGTGGCTCCCGACGGGACGCTGGCCCTCCCCTACTTCGGGCATCAACCACAGCTCGTGATCGACACGATCAACGCGCTGTTGGGCCGCCCCGGGGGAGCAGCGACACGCCCGGTTCGCCGGCGGCTGTCGAGCAGCGGCCCGTAACGGCGCGCATCGGTGCGGTTTTCGCTACCATGGCGGCGTCGTGAATCTCTCCCGCGGGAGGTCGCCGATGCGCCGTCAAGCGTGGCTCGTGGTGGGAGTGGGAGTTCTGGCTGCCGCCGGTGGGGCAGCCGCACCACCCTCGCCCCGCGAGGTGCTGGGGCTTCCGGTGGGGGAGGACCGGGTACTGGCCTCGTACTCGGAGAGCGTGCGCTACCTCGCCCGACTCGCCGAGGCCAGCGACCGCCTCCAGCTCGTGGAGCTCGGACCCACGGTGGAGGGTCGGCAGATGGTGGCGGCGGTTGTCTCCTCGCCGGCCAACCTGGCAAGGCTCGCCGAGCTGCGGCGTGGCTGGGCAAGACTCGCCGATCCGCGCGGCGCCACCCCGGAGGAGCTGGCCGCGCTGGCCGCCTCGTTGCCAGCGTGTGCGCTGATCACGGCAGGGATTCACGCCACCGAGGTGGCCGGCCCGCAGGCCACGCTCCTATTCCTGCACGAGCTGGCGGCCGCAGAGCCGGCTTCCGAGCTGGCAGGCTGGCTCGAGCGCGTGGTGCTGCTGGTGGTGCCGTCGCTCAACCCGGACGGGCAGGAGGCCGTGGTGGCGTGGTACCGGAAGTGGCTCGGGACCCCCTACGAGGGGTGCCAGCCGCCGTTCCTCTACCACCGCTACGCGGGTCACGACAACAACCGCGACTTCGTCTACCTCACGCAGCCCGAAAGTCGCGCCCTGAACCGCTTCGTGTACCACGACTGGCACCCGCAGCTCTTCTTGGACCTCCACCAGATGGGAGCCACGGGGCCACGCCAGTTCGTCCCGCCCTTCTCCGATCCCGTCGCCCCCAACGTCCACCCCCTGGTGTGGTGGGTGACCTCGCACCTGGGTTCCCTGATGGCCTGGCGGCTGGGGGAGGAGGGGCGGGGGGGGGTGGTGTCGGGGTGGGTCTTCGACGGCAACTGGATCGGCGGCACGCGGAACACAGGGTGGTGGAAGAACGTCTTTGGCGTGCTCACGGAGACCGCCTCGGCGGCGCTTGCCACCCCCGTCCAGGTGGACGACAACGAGCTGCGGGCCGGTGGCAAGGGGCTTGCTGACTACCGACAGCAGGTGAATTTCCCCATGCCCTGGCGCGGGGGGCGCTGGGGGCTGGCCGATGCGGTTGCTTACCAGCGCACGGTGATGCGGTCCCTCCTGGAGTTCGCGGCCATCCACGCGGGCGACGTGATGCGCAGCACGGCCACCATGGCCGCCACGGCGGTGCGGCGCGGCGAGAGCGAGGCCCCCCGTGCCTACCTGCTCGGGGCCCAGCAGCGCGACCCGGGACGGGCAGCGGCACTGGTGGCGCTGTTGCAGGAGGCCGGCGTGGCAACCAGCGTGGCGCGGGAAACCATCACCGCCGATGGCCTCTCCTACCCGCCGGGCACGGTGGTGATACCCACGGCGCAGCCACTGCGCCAGTACCTGGTGGAGGTGCTGGAGCGCCAGTCGTACCCGGAGATTGCCCCGGCCCCGGGGGCCGAAATCCTGCTGCCCTACGACATCACCGCCTGGTCGATGCCGCTTGCCTTTGACGTGGCGGTGGTCCGGGTGGAGCGCTCGCTGGAGGGTCCACTCGAGCCCCTCCCGGGAGCACCACCCTGGGCCCGAGCGGTGCTCGAGGGGTCGGGAGCGGTGGGCGCCTGCGAGTCCAGCCAGCTGGGGTGTTTCTCCCTGGCGAACCGCGCCCTGGCCGCGGGGGGAGGGGTGTGCCGAGCGTGCCGCTCGGGCGGGGAAGCGGCCGGGACCTTCTACGTCTCCGGACTGAGCCCGGCGCAGCTGGCCGAGCTGGCAGAGGCGGAGCACGTGCGGCTGCGCCTCCTCCCCGCTCCCCCTTCGGAGTGCGTCCCCCTCCGCTCGAGAGCCGTGGGCGTTTTCCACCCCGACTTCCCCGTGGAGGACGCGGGCTGGCTTCGGTTCGTGCTGGAACAGGCAGGCTTTGCGGTCACCGTAGTGACGAGGGCAGACCTCACGGCGCCCAAGCTTTCCCTGCGCACCCCCGTGCTCATTTTTCCCCCTTTGGATAGCAAGGCCATCGTGGAGGGGCCGGGGCGTCAGGCCATCGTGCCGCCACCGCCGGAGCTGCGGGGTGGGATCGGCAGCGAGGGTGCCAAGGCAGTGCAGACCTTCTTCGAGTCGGGCGGCACGGTCATTGGCTTCGGGGCCAGTGCGGAGTGGTTGAGCGAACTCCTGACGCTGCCCGTGACCAACTCGTTGCGGGGGGTGACCCGCGAGGAGTTCTACGCCCCCGGCGCTCAGGTCTCCCTGGCCGTGGCGGGGGAGGGGGCGCTCACCTGGGGTCTGCCGGCGCGGTTGGCGGTGATGATGGAGGGACCCTTCGGTTTCCTGACGCAGCCAGCTGGCGGCGAGCTGGTACGCCGGGTGATCGCCCGCTTTCCCGACGAACCGCTGCTGCTCTCGGGGTGGCTGCGCGGCGAGGAGAAGCTGCGGCGACGCGCGGCGGTGGTGGAGCTGCAGCGCGGCTCGGGGCGGGCAGTGCTGTTCGCCTTTGCCCCCTACTTCCGCGGCCAGACCAGGGGCTCCTTCCCCCTCCTCTACAACGCCGTGCTGGCAGGGCTTGCAAGCGAGGGCAAGGAGGGGTGCGCAGGTTCCAGGGAGTTGGCCGGTGGGCTATGATCGGCCCGAGGCTTGTCCGTGACCAGGGTGCTGATCGTTGGCGCGGAGACACCGGCGTTGCAGCGGGTCGTCCCCCTGCTCCTGCGCGCCGACTTCCTCCTCCAGCGGGTGCCCCGTGGCGATGAGGCCGCGGCGGTGCTGCAGCAAACTGCGTTCGACCTGGTGATCATCCGCCACCCCACCGCCGGGCTGCCGGTGGGGGAATTGGTGAGCAGGATCCGGGCCGCGGGCAGTCCCAACCGCCACTGCGGCGTGTTGCTGCTGGCCGATGCCCAGTCGGTGGGAGAGGTGGGGCAGCTCTTGGGGCACGGGGTGAACCGGGTGGTGAGCCTGGAGGGGCCCAGCGACCGGTTGCTCCTGGCGGTGGCGGACATGATCACCGTGCCGCCGCGCCGCTCCGTGCGCGCCGTGGTGCAGCTGGAGCTGTGGGTCGAGAGCGGGGCGGTGCGGTCGCTGGCGCTCACCCGCAACGTTTCCGCCACCGGCATGCTCGTGCAGGGGGGAAGCGAGTTTCCCATCGGCTCGATCCTCCGCTTCGAGCTGATCGTCCCCGGCGAGGAGGCGCCCATCCGCGGCGAGTGCGAGGTGGTGCGACGCGCCACGGAAGGGTGGCCCGACGGGATTGGGGTGCGCTTCCGCAGCTTCGAGGAGGACGGGATGGAGCGGCTGCAGCGCCTGCTCAGCTGTCCCCAAACCAAGGCGTAGCGTCCGCCGTAGGACCAGTGTGCCACCGCTGCTGGCTCCAAGGCACGGCGGGGTGGTGACGAGGGGAGGTTGCATGCGATCCTGGATCTTTTGTCTGCTGCTCGTGCCGGCGCTGGTGGGGGCCGAGAGTTCGCCGGGTGTGGATGCCGTGGGCTACGTGGGTGAGCTTATTGCGGCGCACCCGGAGTGGGACGCGGCGTACACGGCGGCAATTCGCGACGCCTCCACCGACGGCCAGTTCCTGACCGATCTCGTGGATCACCTGCCCGCCTCCCCCTCGGTGCCGACGCCGCTGGCCATCAACGGCGTCATCGCTGGTGGAGCGGGGCACCTCACCTCCTCGGCGGGGGTGGCTGCCTACATGCGCGCCGTGGCCGCGGCGTCGCCGCGCGTGCGGGTGTTCTCCCTGGGCTCGAGCGAGGAGGGCCGCGAGATGATTCTGGTGGCGGTGGCCGACGAGGCCACCATCGCCTCGTTGGACGAGTACCGCGCCATCACCGCGGCGCTTTCGGATCCCCGCACCATTAGTGAGGACCAAGCGCGCCGGCTCATCGCTCGGGGCAAGCCCATCTACTACCTCACCGGCGGGCTGCACTCGCCCGAGACGGGGAGCCCCGAGATGCTCATGGAGCTCGTCTACCGGCTTGCCGTGGAGGAGACGCCGCTGATTCGCTCGATCCGCGAGAACGTCATCACCCTCGTCACACCGGTGCTGGAGGTGGACGGGCGCGACCGGATGGTGGATCTGTTCCACTACGCCCAGGCCCACCCCGAGGTGGCCACGCCTCCCCTCGTCTACTGGGGGCACTACGTGGCCCACGACAACAACCGGGACGCCATCGGCATGGCTCTCGCCCTCACCCGCCACGTGGAGCAGGCACTGGCCACCTGGCACCCCCAGGTGATGCACGACCTGCACGAGTCCATCCCCTTCCTCTACATCTCCTCGGGGACCGGTCCCTACAACGCCTGGCTCGACCCCCTGGTGGTGGACGAGTGGGAGCGGATGGCCATTCGGGAGGTCCAGGAACTCACCGCCAAGGGTCTCCCGGGCGTGTGGACCCACGGCTTCTACGACGGGTGGGCGCCCGGGTACCTCTTCTGGCTCGCCCTGGGGCGCAACGCCGTGGGCCGTTTCTACGAGACCTTTGGCAACGTCATGCCCAGCACGGAGGAGCGGATCGTGGGAAGCGAGAGCCAGCGGGCGTGGTTCCGCCCCAACCCACCGCTGCCGCGGGTGCGCTGGTCGCTGCGCAACAACGTGAACTACCAGCAGAGCGGGGTGCTCCTGGCGCTCTCCCACGTGGCCGCACAGCGGCAGCGCTACCTGGAGCAGTACTGGCAGCTCGGCCGCCGAGCGGTGGCCAAGGCACGCCGGGAGGGGCCCGCCGCCTACGTGCTTCCCGCAGGCCAGAAGCGGCAGGGACAGCTGCGCGACCTCCTGGCGCTCTTGGAGCGGCACGGCATCGAGGTGTACCGGGCGCTCGAGGCGTTCCAGGTGCCCCTGCCCGCCGCGCCGGCGCCACGGCCCGGATCCAAGGGCGATACCCGGGAGAGCGGTGGGTCTGCCCCGGTCCCCACCTCGCCTGGGCGCCGGAGCTTTCCGCCCGGCAGCTACATCGTGAGGATGGATCAGCCGCTCTCGCGGCTGGCGGACGCGTTCCTGGACACCCAGTACGTGCGCAGCGAGGAGCGGCTCTACGACGACGCCGGCTGGACGGTGGGCTTGGCTCGCAACCTGGAGGTGTGGCGGGTGACGGCGGTGGAGGTGCTGGACGTGCCGATGGAGCGCTGGTCTCCTGCGCTGACGCGGCGTGCCCTTGCGCTCTCCCCGCGCGCCGGCGCGCTCCTGGTCCGGCACCACGCTGACACCGACCTGGTGCGGCTGCGCACCGCCGTGCCGCAGCTCGTGATGCTGGTCGCGGAGCAGCCGTTTGTGGCGGGGGAGGCGTACGCGGCCGGGACGGTGATCGTGCCGTTGGCGGGCGTCGACCGTTCCGCCCTGGCCGAGACCTTGGCCGGTCTGGACCTGCCCGTGACCGCCGTGCCGAGCGTGCCCTCGGTCCCCACGCACCCCTTCCTCGTGCCGCGGGTGGCGCTCCTCCACACCTGGTTCTCCACCCAGGACGAGGGGTGGTTCCGCCTTGCTCTCGAGGAACTGGGCATCCCCTACGAGTCCGTCGCCACCTCGGAGGTGGCGGCGCTGGGGGAGTTGCGGCAGCGCTACGACGTCATCCTCATGCCTCCCTTCGGGGCAGCTCGCTCCCAGGACGTGGTGAACGGCTACCCCGATGGACCGCCGCTCCCCTGGCGGCGGACGGAGCTCACCCCCAACCTGGGTGTGCACGAGACCGACGACATGCGGCCCGGGCTCGGCTTTGCAGGTCTCGCAAGCCTGCAGGCCTTCGTCAGGGCCGGCGGGGTCTTCCTGGCGGTGGGGAGCGCCGCGCGCTTTGCCGTGGAGATGGGGCTTGCCCGTTACGTGCGGCTGGCCGATACCGAAGGCGTCAAGGTGGCAGGCAGCCTCCTGCGCGCCACGGTACGCGATGCAACGAGCCCGGTGGCCTACGGCTACGACTCCACCTTGCCGGTGTACGTGGATGCGGGGCCGGTCTTCACCGTGGGAACGGTGCCTAGTGCGGAGCGGGAGGAGCGCCGGCCCAGCGGCAGGGGCTCGTCCAGCGACCCCGATGTGCCCCAGGGGCGCCCCTTCCTCCCCCCACCCGAACCACCCGTGCTGGATCCCCTGGACGAGGGGTTTATTCGCCCGGAGGGGTTGCCGTTTCGCACCCTCCCGTACTTGCCGCAGCGAAAAGATCGCCCGCGGGTGATCCTGGAGTTCCCCAAGGGCGAGGGGGACCTGCTCCTTTCGGGTCTCCTGGAGGGGGGCAAGGTACTGGCGGGCAAGGCGCTGGTGGTGGACTGCCCGCTGGGCTCTGGGCACGTGCTGCTGTTCGGCAACAACCCCATGTGGCGGCACAACACCCAGGGGAGCTGGGCGCTGGTCACCAACGCCATCCTCCAGGCCGCGCACCTGGGGGTGGGGTGGCCGCCCCCGCCCCCCTCAGTTGCACCGTGAGGGGTCGTCGGGCGGGAGCGAGAGCCGCTGGCGCAGCGCCGCTGCCTGTTCCTCCTCCGCCCAGTGGGCGCGGATGGCCGCGTCCCGTCGGCGACGAGCGCGAACGGCCAGGAAGGTGAGCAGGGTGATGCCCATCCACAGCGCCGTGGTGCTGGTGAGGAACGGCACCCAGGTGTTCCAGAAGCTCTCCTCCCCGAAGAAAGTAGCTGCCGCCAGCGCTGCAGAGGTGCCAGTTGCCTGGCGAAAGGCGGACTCGAAGGTGCTGCCAGCCGCCACCTCGCGCAGGGTGGCGGCCACGAAGGCGGGGCCGAACCGCTGCAGGAGGTGGCGGAGCAACGCTGCCGACATGGCGTAGGAGCGCCGGGCAGCAGCCGCGCTGCCCAAGAACCCCTCCTCCAGCTCGGCCACGCTGCGCGGGCCAGGTCCAATCACCGCGAGGGCAAAACGGGTGCGATCCTCGATACCCCACTCCCGGGCTGCCACGGTGGCCAACCCCTCGTCGAACCAACGGGGGAGCGGCCGTCCACCCGCAGCCTGCGCGATCAGGAGGTGCGCCATCTCGTGCTCGAACAGGGCTTCGAGGGTGCGGTCGGGGTACGACGGCACCCGCGCTGGGAAGAGCACGATGGTGGCCATCGGTGGCAGGGCGTAGCCGCTCACCCAGGAGGGGGCGCGGCTCGCCAACTCCGACCGTTCGCCGGCGAGGACGAGGCGAAGGGGACCGCGGGGTGGGGAGATGCCGAGGAGCTGTGCTGTGGCCTCAAAGTCGTGGTGGGTAAAGGCACGCAGCCGGGCTGCCTCGGCCGCGTACTCGGGAGGGGCTTCCACCAGCAGCTCCACGGCTGTCACCTCGGAGGCGACGCTGAGGGCTGCCAGGGCCGCCACGGCGACCAGCGCTCCTCCCATGGCCACCATGGTAGCGGTTCGCCTCGGGCCAGAGTTCCTGCCCCGTTGCTGGAGGGGGTTGGCGGAGTACCATGGCGGCACAGGGTGGGCGACCCGCCGTGCGGGTGCCGAGAGGAGGAGTGATGAGCGCCTTCGACCACATGGAACGCGAGGAACTGCTCGCGGCCCTGCAGATGTTCGCCAAGAACTGGTTGGCCCACGACGGCTGCTGGTTTCTCGCGGCCGAAGAGCGGTTCGATCTCGACACGGCCATGGAACTGGACACGGCTGCCTGGGCCCGTTTTGCCGTCACCGAGGCGCGCCGGATCATGGGCACCTTTGGCATCGCCCCCGGTGGGGGCCTCGAAGCGTTGGAGCGGGCCTTGGGGTTGCGGATGTACGCCCTCCTCAACCCGCAGCGGGTAGAGTGGTCCGAGGACCGGCGGGTCCTGCGCTTCTTCATGGAGGGTTGCCGCGTGCAGGAAACGCGGCGGGAGAAGGGGCTTCCCGACTTTCCGTGCCGGCCGGTGGGGACGGTGGAGTTCTCCACTTTTGCCCGCACCGTGGACCCCCGCATCCGCACCACCTGCCTCCACTGCCCACCCCAGACGCCCCCCGGGGCGTTCTGCGCCTGGGAGTTCACGCTGGGCCCGGGAGGGGGGGACCGCCCGTGAGGCCCTACCGTGCGGTCGGCAGTGAATCGCCGGAGGTGACGGCGTGCGCGCCGTGATCGCCGAGCGGCCCGGCGACGAGAGCGTGCTCCGCCTGGTGGAGGTGCCGGATCCGCCGGTGGGTGCCGGGCAGTTGCTGATCCGCGTGCACGCCACCGCGGTGAACCGTGCCGATCTGCTGCAGCGCCGGGGGCTCTACCCGCCACCCCCGGGCGCCTCGGAGATCCTGGGGCTGGAGTGTGCGGGCGAGGTGGTGGCGGTGGGGGCAGGCGTGTCAGGCTGGCAAGTGGGGGACCGCGCCATGGCGCTCCTGGCGGGGGGAGGGTACGCCGAGCTGGTGGCGGTGGACGCTGGCTGTGCCATGCCGGTGCCACCCCTCCTCTCGTGGGAGGAGGCGGGAGGGTTGCCCGAGGTTACCCTCACCGTGTTCCTGACGCTCTTCACCCTGGGCCGGTTGCGGGCCGGGGAAACGGTGCTAGTGCACGGGGGAGGGAGCGGCGTCGGCACCGCCGCCATCAACCTGGGGACTTTGGCGCAGGCCACAATTTACGTCACCGCGGGGAGTAACGAGAAGTGCCAGGGTTGCGAAGCACTGGGTGCGCACGCCGCCTTCAACTATCGCCAGCAGGATTTTGTTGCCGCGCTCCTGGAGGCGACGGCTGGCCGGGGTGCGGACCTCATCCTGGACCCCATCGGTGGCCCCTATTTGGCCCGGAACGTGGAAGCGCTCGCCCCCGGGGGGAGGCTGCTGCTCATCGGCACGATGGGGGGGCGCCACGGCGAGCTGGACGTGGCGGCGGTGCTGCGCAAGCGGGTGACGATCATCGGTTCGACCCTCCGCGCCCGGCCAAGTGAGGAGAAGGCGCGGGTGGTGCAGGAGTTCCTGCGGGAATTTGGGCCGGCGCTGGCGGAAGGCCGGATCCGGCCGGTGATCGACACGGTGCTGCCGCTGGAAGCGGTAGCCGAGGCGCACCGCCGCGTGGCGTCCTCCGCCCACCTGGGCAAGGTCATCCTGCGCGTGCGCTGAATGCTGCCCCTTCCAGCCGGGGCAGGTGAACCGGCCGCGGCCTCAACGGGGGTTGCGCCGTTCCAGGAGCACCAACAGGTGCCGATCCCCGAGGGCGAAGGCTTCCTCCACCGTGCCGGTGACGGTGATGGATTCCCCTTCCCGGGGGAGCGGTCGCTCGGTGACAACGGGGATCTTGCCGGTCCCGTCGCTCACCGTGAAGTACTTCACAACGAGCAGGTTCGTGGTGTCGGTGACCTTACCGGCCACGGTTACCTCCCGCCCGTCGTACTTGCGGGGGTTGGCGAGAATGTCGCCAATCCTGGTGGCGAACAGGCTCGAGCAGGCAGCGGCCAGCAGCCCCACCAGGGCGGCCAGGGCCAGGCGTCGGGGTCGGTGCTGTAACATCCCTTTGGTCCTCCCGTTGCTCCAACGCTACACCGGCAGGGCAAAAAAAAACAGGGGCGGCCCGCGCCCCCCGGCCCCCCCCC
>JACADV010000104.1 GCA_013388425.1 Thermoanaerobaculaceae bacterium
ATCGACATGACCTTCGTAATCGCCGCCGTCAACGTCGTCTTCCCGTGGTCCACATGCCCAATCGTCCCCACGTTCACATGCGGCTTCGTCCGGTCAAACTTCTGCTTCGCCATGAGCGTCTCCTCCTAAATGAGGCCCTTCGCCCGAGAGATGATGCCGGTCGCGATGGCGGCCGGAACCTCCTCGTAGTGGTCGAACTGCATGGTGTAAGTGGCGCGGCCCTGCGTCATGGAGCGGAGCTGCGTCGCGTAGCCAAACATTTCCGCCAGGGGCACGAAGGCGGAGATCACCTGCGCCCCCGTGCGGGCCTGAAGCTCGGTTATCTTACCACGCCGCGCGTTGAGGTCACCGATCACGTCGCCCATGTACTCCTCCGGCGTGACCACCTCCACTTCCATGACCGGCTCCAACAACACGGGCTTGGCCTTCGAGGCGGCATCCTGGAACGCCAGCGATCCCGCCACCTTGAAGGCGATCTCCGAAGAGTCCACCTCGTGGTACGACCCGTCGTAGAGGCTCACCCCCACCTTGATCACCGGGAACCCAGCCAGCACACCGTGCTGCATCGCCTCCCGGATCCCCTGGTCCACCGGTTTGATGAACTCCTTGGGGATCGCCCCCCCCACCACGTCGTTGGAAAACTCGTACTCGCCGTCGCCCGAGAGCGGCCAGATGCGGATCTTGGCATGGCCGTACTGTCCGCGCCCCCCTGTCTGCCGGACAAAGCGCCCCTCGCCCGTCGCCTCGGCGGTGATGGACTCGCGGTACGAGACCTGCGGCCGACCCACGGCCGCCCCCACCTTGAACTCGCGCACCAGCCGGTCGACGATGATCTCCAGGTGCAGTTCGCCCATGCCGGAGATGATCGTCTGACCGGTTTCCGGGTCGGTGTGGACGCGAAAGGTGGGGTCCTCCTGGGCGAGTTTGGCCAGGGCCAGGCTCAACTTGTCCTGGTCGGCCTTGGTCTTGGGCTCGATCGCCACGTCGATGACGGGCTCCGGGAACTGCATGGCCTCCAGCACCACGGGGGCCTTGGGCGAGCAGATCGTGTCACCGGTCGCGACGTTGCGCAGCCCCACCACGGACACGATGTCGCCAGCGAACACTTCCTTGATCTCCTCGCGCTTGTTGGCGTGCATCTTGAGGAGGCGACCGATGCGCTCGGTGTTCCCGCGGCTGGCGTTCAGAACCTGGTCGCCGGTGCTCAGGTGCCCCGAGTACACCCGCAGGTAGGTGAGCTGCCCGACGAACGGGTCGGTCATGATCTTGAAGGCGAGGGCGGCAAAAGGTCCGTCGTCGTCGGGGGGGCGTGTCTCCGTGCGGCCGTCGGGCGAATGCCCTTCGATGGGGGGGATGTCCAGCGGCGATGGCAGGTAGTCCACCACCGCGTCGAGCAGTTGCTGCACCCCCTTGTTGCGGAAAGCGGCACCGCACAGCACCGGTACGATGCGCTGCGCCACCGTCTGCGCCCGCAGGCTGGCCACCACCGCGGCCCGGTCCAGCGGCTCCCCCTGTACGTACCGCTCCAGGAGGCCCTCGTCGTGCTCCGCCGCCGCTTCCAGCAGGCGCTCCCGCCAGAGCTCGAACTCTTCCCGCATGTGCGCGGGCACGGGGATCGTGTCGTAGCTCGCGTCCAGACCCTCGCCCTGGAACAGGTACGCGCACTCGCCCACCAGGTCCACCACGCCCACGAACTGGTCCTCGGCGCCGATGGGGAGCTGGAGCACCACCGGCCTCGCCTTGAGCTTGCGCCGGAGCTGGTCCACCACCTCCAGGTAGTTGGCCCCCACGCGGTCCATTTTGTTGACGAAGGCGATGCGGGGGACGCGGTAGCGGTCCGCCTGGCGCCACACCGTTTCCGACTGCGGCTCCACCCCGCCCACGGCGCAAAAGACAGCAATGGCACCGTCGAGCACACGGAGGCTGCGCTCCACCTCAGCGGTGAAGTCCACGTGTCCCGGTGTGTCGATGATGTTGATGCGGCAGTCCCGCCAAAAACACGTCGTGGCGGCGGAGGTGATGGTGATGCCCCGCTCCTGCTCCTGCTCCATCCAGTCCATGGTGGCCGTGCCCTCATGGACCTCACCCATCTTGTAGTTGACCCCTGTGTAGTAGAGGATCCGCTCGGTAGTCGTCGTCTTACCGGCATCGATGTGGGCCATGATGCCGATATTGCGAATCCTCTCGAGGGGCGTCAGTCGGGGCATCTTTTCAAAGAACCTTTGCGTGTTACTGCGCGCCGACGCCGCAGCGCCGGCAGGATCTTGCTACCTCTCTCCTCCTCGCCTCACCACCGGTAGTGGCTGAAGGCCTTGTTGGCCTCGGCCATCCGATGGGTGTCATCCTTCTTCTTCATCGCGCCACCCCGGTTGTTGGCGGCGTCGATCAGCTCGCCGGCGAGCTTCTCCATCATGGACTTCTCGCCGCGCGCCTTGGCATAGTCGATGATCCAGCGGATCGACAGGCTGAGCTGGCGTCCCGGTGGCACCTCCACTGGCACCTGGTAGGTGGAACCTCCCACCCGCCGGGACTTCACCTCCACCTGCGGCTTCACGTTGTCCACGGCCCGCTTGAAGACCTTCAGCGGGTCGTCCTGGGTTCGCTTCTGCACCAGCTCCAGGGCGCCGTAGAACACCCCTTCGGCCACCGTCTTCTTGCCGCGGCGCAGGATGGAGTTGATGAAGCGAGTGACCAGCTGCGAGTTGTACACGGGGTCCGGCAAGACCTCCCGCTTGGCAACGACTCTCCGGCGAGGCATACCTCACGCTCCCCCAGCGGCCTGCTTTTGCCGCTTCGTTCCGTACTTGGAACGGCCCTGGTTGCGCCCGGACACCCCCTGCGCATCGATAACACCACGGATCACGTGGTAGCGCACGCCCGGGAGATCCTTGACGCGGCCACCGCGGATCAACACCACCGAGTGCTCCTGCAGGTTGTGCCCTTCCCCCGGGATGTAGGTGGTCACCTCGATGCCGTTGGTGAGACGGACGCGGGCCACCTTGCGCAACGCCGAATTGGGCTTCTTTGGCGTCGTGGTGTAGACGCGGGTGCACACGCCCCGCCGCTGCGGACACCGAGTCAGTGCCGGACTCTTGGTCTTCTCCTTGAGTTGCTGGCGCCCTCGGCGCACCAGTTGCGAAATCGTCGGCATGGCTTCCCGTTCCTCTCCAAACTCGGGGCACCGCAGACGGCGAAAATGGCCGCCGCGTCGCCCCGCTACTGCCTGTCCCCCACTTCCGGCCAACTGGCCGAAAAGCTCAAGGATTCTAGTGAACGCTCCGAAAACTGTCAACTACTCTCGTCGAGGCGCGGCAGCAACTGCGCCAGCTCGTCCTGGTAATCCTCGGCCGGCTCTTCCTCTTCCTCGCCCCGCTCCGCCTCGGCTACGGGCTCCACCGCAAAGTGGTGGTACGTCTTGAGCCCCGTCCCGGCCGGGATGAGACGTCCGACGATCACGTTTTCCTTGAGGCCGTGCAAGTGGTCGATGCGCCCGGAAACGGCGGCCTCGGTGAGCACCCGCGTCGTCTCCTGGAACGACGCGGCCGAGATGAACGACTCCGTTGCCAGCGCCGCCTTGGTGATCCCCAGGAGCACCGGCACGAAGCGGGCAGGCTGGCCGCCCAGCTTCTCGATGCGCTCGTTCTCGTCCAGTACCCGGTAGCGCGCCACCTGTTCGTCCAGGAGAAAGTCCGTGTCGCCAGGGTCGGTGATCCGCACGAAGCGGCACATCTGCCGCACGATGACCTCGATGTGCTTGTCGTTGATGGTCACGCTCTGGGTGCGGTAGACCTCCTGGATCTTGTCCAGCAGGTAGCGCTGCAGCTCGGTCTCGCCCAGCACGGCCAGCACGTCGTGGGGATCCACGGGCCCGTCGGTGATGGACTCGCCCGTCTGGATCCACTCGCCGTCCTGGACCACCAGGTGCGCGTACTTGGGAATGGTGTACTCGCGGGTGCTCCCCTCGCGGCCCTCCACCACCACCTTGCGCGTGCCTCGGCTGGCCTCGCCGATGTGCACGACACCTGAAATTTCGCTGACCACCGCTGCGTCCTTCGGGCGCCGCGCCTCGAAGAGTTCCACCACGCGCGGCAGACCGCCCGTGATGTCCTTGGTCTTGGTGGTCTCGCGCGGGATCTTGGCGAGCACGTCACCGGGGCTCACCAGGTCGCCCTCGGCGACCATAAGGTGCGAACCGATAGCCAGCTGGTACCGCCGTTCGGCCCCCTCCCCCTCGCCCTCGGGACGGACGACGATGGTGGGAATGCGCTTGTCGGCCCCCAGCGGCTCGATGACGATCTTGTGCACGTGCCCGGTGTTGCGGTCGATCTCCTCCCGCACGTTCTCGCCCTCCACCAGGTCCACGTACTCCACCCGCCCTGCCACCGTGGTCAAGACGGCGGAGGTGAAGGGGTCCCAGGAGGCCAGCACGGTCTTGGGCTCAACGAAGTCGCCGTCCTTGACGTAGAGCACTGAACCGTACACCAGGTTGTAGCGTTCCCGCTCGCGCCCTCGCTCGTCGGCAATGGCGATCTTGGCGTTACGGGACACCACCACCGTCTTGCCCTCGGTGTTGGTCACCGACTGCACGCCGGACAGCTTGACGATGCCCGAACGGCTGGCCTGGTGCTGCGACTGCTCCGTCACACGGGTGGCCGTGCCACCGTAGTGGAAGGTACGCATGGTGAGCTGGGTGCCGGGTTCGCCGATGGACTGAGCGGCAATGATCCCCACCGCCTCGCCCAGTTCCGCCAGTCGCCCGGTGGCGAGCATGCGACCGTAACACAGCCGACACACCCCGCGCCGCGTCTCGCAGGTGAGCACCGACCGGATCTTCACCCGCTCGTGGCCCGCGTCCTCGATGGCGCTGGCGATCTCCTCGGTGATCTCCTCGTTGGCCCGGCAAATGACGGTCCCCTCCAGGGGATCCACCACATCCTCCGCCGCCACTCTCCCCACCAGCCGGTCGCGCAGCTTTTCCAGCACCTCGCCGCCCTCGGTGATGGCCGTGACGTAGATGCCGTGATCGGTGCCGCAATTCTCCTCGGTGACGATCACGTCCTGCGACACGTCCACCAACCGGCGTGTGAGGTAGCCGGAGTCAGCGGTCTTGAGAGCCGTGTCGGCCAAGCCCTTGCGGGCGCCGTGGGTGGAGATGAAGTACTGCAACACCGACAGCCCTTCCCGGAAGTTGGCGGTGATGGGCGTCTCGATGATCTCGCCGGACGGCTTGGACATCAAACCTCGCATGCCGGCGATCTGGCGGACCTGCTCCTTCGAGCCCCTGGCGCCCGAATCGGCCATGGTAAAGATGGGGTTCAGCTCCCCCGCTTCCTCCGCGCGCCTCCGCATTTCGCGGAACATCTCGTCGGAAACCCGCTCGGTGACGTGGTGCCAGATGTCCACGATGCGGTTTTTCCGCTCGCCAGCGGTGATCACACCGGCCAAGCGCTGCCGCTCCACCTCTTCCACCTCGGCCATCGCCCGCTGGATCAGCTCGCCCTTCAACGGCGGCACCACCATGTCCTCGGCGCCGATGGAAATCCCCGCACGGGTGGCCCAGGCAAAGCCCAGGTTCTTGAGGCAGTCAAGCAACCGCACCGTCACCTCGTGGCCGTAGCGCAGGTACGCGAAGTAGACGAGACTCTGCAGCCCGCTCTTCTTGAGCTGGCCGTTGATGAAGGGCAACTCCTTCGGAAGGCCGGCGTTGAAGATGACCCGCCCGACCGTGGTCTCCAGGTGGAACGAGTCTACCCACTGCGGCTCGGCGTGGAGGATGTCCTGCTGGTCCGCCTCCACGGTCATGTCCAGGAGGTTGCCGGTGTACAGCACCTCGATGGGCTCCAGAGTGGAGACCCGGCCGTTGGCGTGGGCGAGCAGCACCTCGTCCAGCGAGGCGAACGTCTTCATCGGGCCACTGGCCGCCTTGGGGGTGGTGAGGTAGTAGATCCCCAGCACCATGTCCTGGGAGGGCACCGCCAGCGGCTTGCCCGATGCCGGCGACAGGATGTTGCGCGGCGCTAGCATCAAGATGCGCGCTTCCAGCTGGGCGATGGGCGACAGCGGTACGTGCACCGCCATCTGGTCGCCGTCGAAGTCAGCGTTGTACGCCGCGCACACCAGGGGGTGGATGCGGATCGCCTTCCCCTCCACCAGTACCGGTTCAAAGGCCTGGATGCCCAGACGGTGCAGGGTTGGCGCCCGGTTGAGCATGACCGGGTGGTCCTGGATCACGGTCTCCAGCGCGTCCCACACCTCGGGGGGGCGCTGCTCCACCAGCTCCAGCGCCATCTTGATGGTGGTGACCAAGCCCCGCTTGTCCAGCTCGTGGTAGATGAAGGGCTTGAACAGCTCCAACGCCATCTCCTTGGGGAGACCGCACTGGTGGAGCTGCAGTTCGGGCCCCACCACGATCACCGTCCGGCCGGAGTAGTCCACGCGCTTGCCCAGGAGGTTTTGACGGAAGCGCCCCTGCTTCCCCTTCAAAGCGTCGGAGAGGGACTTGAGCGGGCGCCCGCTGGAACCCTTGATGACCCGGCCGCGCCGACCGTTGTCGAAGAGCGCGTCCACCGCCTCCTGGAGCATTCGTTTCTCGTTGCGCACGATCACCTCGGGGGCCCGCAGCTCCAGGAGCTTCTTCAAGCGGTTGTTGCGGTTGATCACCCGGCGGTACAGATCGTTGAGGTCCGAGGTGGCAAAGCGGCCCCCGTCCAGCGGCACGAGGGGACGCAGCTCCGGGGGGATCACCGGGATGACCTCCAGGATCATCCACTCGGGCCGGTTCCCGGACTTCCGGAACGACTCCACCACGCGCAACCGCTTGGCCGCCTTCTGGCGCTTCACCACCGACGTCTCGGTGCGCATTAGCAGGCGCAGCTCTCCCGCCATCTCGTCCAGATCCAGCCGCCGCAGGAGCTCCTGGATCGCCTCGGCGCCCATCTTGGCCACGAAGGAGTCGCCAAACTCGGCGCGAATCTCCCGGTACTGCTCCTCGGAGAGGACCTGCTTCTCCTCCAGCGGCGTGTCGCCGGGGTCCACCACCACGTACGCCTCGAAGTAGAGGACCCGCTCCAGGTCGCGCATGGTCATGTCCAGGAGCTGGCCAATGCGGCTGGGGAGCCCCTTGAAGAACCACACGTGGGACACGGGGGCGGCGAGCTCGATATGCCCCATGCGCTCGCGACGCACCCGGGAACGCGTCACCTCCACCCCGCACTTGTCGCACACCACACCGCGGTGCTTCATGCGCTTGTACTTGCCGCACAAGCACTCCCAGTCGGTGACGGGACCGAAGATGCGGGCGCAGAACAGGCCGTCGCGCTCCGGTTTGAACGTCCGGTAGTTGATGGTTTCGGGTTTCGTCACCTCGCCGTGGGACCAGGAACGGATCTTCTCGGGCGACGCGAGGGACACACGCATCGCATCGAAGTCGTTGATGGCCTTCGGCTTGGTAAAGAACGCGCGTGCTTCACCGGGAATGCCGCTGCTCATCGCCGCACCTCACTCCGCCTCGTGCCGCACCAGCTCCACATCGAGCCCGAGGCTCTGGAGCTCGCGCACGAGCACGTTGAACGACTCCGGCAGGCCCGGTTGCTCCGGGACCTTGCCCTTGACGATCGCCTCGTACACCCGCGACCTTCCCTCCACATCGTCGGACTTCACGGTCAAGAGCTCCTGGAGGGTGTAGGCAGCACCGTACGCCTCCAGGGCCCACACCTCCATCTCCCCCAGGCGCTGACCACCGAACTGCGCCTTGCCACCCAACGGCTGCTGGGTGATGAGGGAGTAGGGCCCGATGGAACGGGCGTGGATCTTGTCGTCCACCAGGTGGGAGAGCTTGAGCATGTAGATGTACCCCACGGTGATCCGCTGCTCGAACTCCTCGCCCGTCACGCCGTCCCGCAGCACCGTCTTGCCGTCCTCGGGGAGCCCGGCCTGCTTGAGCAGCTTTCGGATCTCCTCCTCCGAAGCCCCGTCGAAGACCGGAGAGGCAAAGGTGAGCCCCAGCTGCTTGGCGGCCCACCCCAGGTGGGTCTCCAGGATCTGCCCCACGTTCATGCGCGAGGGAACCCCCAGGGGATTGAGCACGATCTCCACGGGCGTCCCGTCGGCCAAGAACGGCATGTCCTCCTCCGGCAACACCACGGAAATCACGCCCTTGTTCCCGTGCCGACCCGCCATCTTGTCGCCCACCTGCAGCTTCCGCTTCATGGCGACGTACACCTTGACCTGCTTGATCACACCGGGGGGTAGCTCGTCTCCAGCGGTGAGAATGCCGATCCGTTCCTGGTTGATCTTCTCCAACACCTCGATCTGCGACTCCGCCTGGTTGATGAGCAGACGCACCCGCTCGCGGATACTGGCGTCCGCCAGGGGCAGCGCCAGGAGCTCGGCCCGGGTCAGTTCGGAAACCATGGAGGCCTTCAGGGCCCCACCCTTCTTCACCAGCACCTTGCCCGTGCCGCTCGCCGTAACCTCGGCCGTTACCTTGGCGCCATCCAGCAACTCGGCAAGCTTCTTGTTCCGCTCCTCGAGGATGATGCGCCGCTCGTCCTCGGAGTTCTTGCGGATCCTCGCGATCTCCTCCATCTCGATGGCCTGGGCGCGAGAATCCTTCTCGGCACCGCGCCGCGCGAAGATCTTCACGTCCACCACCACGCCCGCAATGCCGGGGGGACACTTCAGGGAGGCATCGCGCACATCGCCCGCCTTCTCCCCGAAGATGGCGCGCAGCAACTTCTCTTCCGGCGTGAGCTGGGTCTCCCCCTTGGGGGTCACCTTGCCCACCAGGATGGAGCCAGGGCGCACGTGGGCACCGATGCGGATGATGCCGGCCTCGTCCAGATCCTTGAGCGCCGACTCGGAAACGTTGGGGATGTCGCGGGTGATCTCCTCCGGCCCCAACTTGGTGTCACGCGCCGAAATCTCCAGCTCCTCGATGTGCACCGAGGTGAAGTAGTCCTCCTTGACCAGCTTCTCCGAAACCACGATGGCATCTTCGAAGTTGTACCCGCGCCAGGGCATGAAGGCGACGAGCACGTTGCGCCCCAACGCCAGCTCGCCGTGGTCGGTGTTGGGTCCGTCGGCCAGCACGTCCCCTTTGGCCACCCTCTGCCCCACCCGCACGATGGGCTTCTGGTTCATGCAGGTGTTCTGGTTGGAGCGGCGGAACTTGGTGAGCTGGTAGATGTCGGCACCAAAATCGCGGGGCCGCCCGGTCTCCGGATCCTCCGCCTCGACCCGGACGATGATGCGGCGACTGTCCACGGTGTCCACCACGCCAGCCCGTCGGCACACGATCACCGAGCCCGAGTCACGGGCCACCGTGGCCTCGAGGCCGGTGCCCACCAACGGCGCTTCCGATCGCAGCAGCGGCACCGCTTGGCGCTGCATGTTCGAGCCCATGAGGGCGCGGTTGGCGTCGTCGTGCTCCAAGAACGGCACCAGGGCGGCTGCCACCGACACCACCTGCTTGGGCGACACGTCGATGTAGTCGATCTTCTCCCGGTCGATGAGCACGAACTCGCCGGCCGACCGGGCGATGACCTTCTCGTGCACGAGCCGGCCGTGCTCATCCACCTCCGCGTTGGCCTGGGCGATGTTGAGGGTCTCCTCGTCCCACGCCGACAGGTAGAAGGCGTGCGGCTCCCAGCGCGCCAGCTTCTTGCCCGCCTTGCGCAGCTTCTGGTTGGCCTTTTCCGCTTCCTCCAGGAGCACCACCTGGCCCAGGGAGAAGGAGCTGTCGCCGCACTCGATGATGCGCACGTGGTCGAGCACCCGACCGTTCTCCACCTTCTTGTACGGCGACTCGATGAAGCCGTAGTTGTTGATGCGCGCGTAGCAGGAGAGGGAGGAGATGAGGCCAATGTTCGGGCCTTCCGGAGTCTCGATGGGGCAGATCCGCCCGTAGTGGGTGGAGTGGACGTCGCGCACCTCGAACCCGGCCCGCTCCCGCGACAACCCGCCGGGTCCCAGGGCCGACAGCCGTCGCTTGTGGGTGACCTCCGCCAGGGGGTTGGTCTGATCCATGAACTGGGACAGCTGCGAGGAACCGAAGAACTCCTTCACCGCCGCGATCACCGGCTTGGCGTTGATGAGATCGCGGGGCATGGCATTCTCGATATCCTGGTGGATGGTCATCCGCTCCTTGATGGCCCGCTCCATCCGCACGAGGCCGACCCGGAACTGGTTCTCCAATAGCTCGCCCACCGCCCGCACGCGCCGGTTGGCGAGCGAGTCGATGTCGTCGATGCGGCCGATGCCCCGGGACAGCTTGAGGAGGTAGCGCACAACGGCGATGAAGTCCTCGGAATCCAGGGTGCGCATCTTCAACGACTTGTTGAGGCCCAGCTTGACGTTGAACTTGAAGCGCCCCACCTCCGACAGGTCGTACTTGCGCTCGTCGAAGAACAACCCTTCGAACAGCGTGGTGGCCGAATCCTCGGTGGGCGGATCGCCGGGGCGCAGGCGCCGGTACACCTCCATGATGGCGTCCAGCTTGGTGCGGATGGGGTCCTTCTCGATGGTCTTGGCGAGGATCTCTCCGGTGGTGTCCCACGCCGGGAAGGCGAGCTTCAGCTCTTTCTGCCCCAGCTCCCAGGCCTTGGCCACCAACTCCGGCGATACTGCCGTTCCCGCCTCCGCCACCCCCTCGCCCGTGGTGGCGTCCACCAAGTCCTGGCCCAGGATGGCCTCCAACAGCGCTTCCGCACCGACCACCACCTCGGCCTTGCCGGCACTCTCCAGCTTGGCGCGGAGCTTGCTGTCCAGGACGATACCGGCAAAGAGCTCCGGCGTGGCCGAGCGGCGCCCCGTCTGCGAGGTGGCCCGCTCCTCCTCCACGGCGAGGATGCGCCGATCCAGATTCAGCGTCACCCGTTGCTCGTCCTTGAGCTTGGCTGGAACGGGCGTGTAGAACACCTCCAGAAGCTGCGCGTTGGACTCCAGGCCCAGGGCGCGCAGGAACACCGTTGCCGGGAACCGCCGCTTGCGGTCGATGCGCACGTAGAGGATCTGCTTCTTGTCGAACTCGAACTCGATCCACGAACCCCGGTACGGCACCACCTTGGCAAGCAGGGAGGTGGGCGTTTCGCGGGTGAACGACACCCCCGGCGAGCGGTGGAGCTGTGAGACGATCACCCGCTCGGTGCCGTTGATGATGAAGGTCCCGGTCTCCGTCATGAGCGGCAGCTCGCCAAAGTACAGCTCCTCTTCCTTGACGTCGCGGATGGTCCGTTCGCCGCCCTCCTCCTGGTTGAAGACCACCAGCCGGAAGGTGACCCGCAGGGGAACCGAGTAGGTCATCCCGCGCTCGCGGCAGTACGTCTCGCTGTTGAGCAGGTTGAGCCCCACCGGGTTGCCGCAGGTGGAGCAGCGCGGCACCGCGTTGGCGTTCCCCTGACCGCAGGAGGGGCACACCACGGTGGCCTCGTGGGGCTCGGCCGCCTTGATCCGTGCCCCGCAGTGCTCGCAGGTCAGGCGCAGGTACTCCAACCCCTTGAGACGACCGCACTTGCACTCCCAGGTACCGAGCTCGTAGCGGACGAAGTGCAGCTCGCAGGAGGAGCGAAAATCGGAAAAGGGGAAAACGCTGGTGAACACCGCCTGCAAACCCGTGGCTTCCCGCTCTTCGGGCAGCAGGTCCATCTGCAAGAACTGATCGTAGCTGGACTTCTGTACCGCGATCAGATTGGGCAACGGCACCGTCGCCTGAATCTTCGAGAAGTTGACCCGTTCCGTTTTCTCGCGCATCGGGGTCACGCTCATTGACACGACTCCTTCCCGGCTGTGACCAGTGGGAACGCTACGCCATCAGCGCCACGGACCTCGCCACAACGCTCCCCCCCGAGGGTGGGCACGGCAAAAGACACGTACCGAGCCCCGCCCACGGTCTCGGGTCCCACGGAAACGCCACCTGGCGCCGGACGCTCCGGCGCCTCACACGGCGCGCACCACACGGCAACCGTCTTCGACCTCGGCCTCCATCCTCTTCACGGCGCCCCCCCCGGGGCGCGCACGGCGCCTGGGAGGACGCCACGGACTGCCGAAATCAACTGGCTCCCCGTTCTCGGCTCCGCGCTACTGAATCTTGACCTTGGCGCCAGCTTCTTCGAACTTCTTCTTGATCTCCTCGGCCTCTTGCTTGCTGATGCCTTCCTTGACCTTGGAGGGGGCCGCCTCGACCAGATCCTTGGCCTCCTTGAGACCGAGCGCCGTCACCTCGCGCACCACCTTGATGACGTTGATCTTCTTGTCCCCCACATCCTCGAGGATCACGTCAAACTCGGTCTTCTCCTCGGCAGCCTCGGCGGCCGCTGCTGCCGGCGCACCGCCCATGGCCACCGGCATCGCCGCAGCGGCGGCAGACACGCCAAACTCGTTCTCGAGGGCCTTCACGAGCTCGTTGAGCTCGAGCACCGTCATGCCCTTGATCTGCTCCACCATTTCGCTGATCTGCGCCATCTCGTTTCTCCCTCTCTTTCGTTCGAACTTCGAGCGTTACGCCTCGTTACTCTTGGCGTCGGCTATTTGCTTCACGGTAACTGCCAGCGACCGGGTGGGCCAAGACAGCGCCGTCACCAGTCGCCGCATGGGCGACTGCAGCAGGAACAGGAGGCGGGCCACCAGTTCCGGCTTTGAGGGCAACGTGGCGATGGCCTTGGCACCCTCCGCGTCCACCACCGCGCCGTCCACCAGACCCCCACGGAACTTCAGCTTCTCGTGGCCCTTGGCAAACTCCGCCAGAGCCTTGGCGAGACGCACCGCATCGGCCGTGGTGTAGGCCACCGCCGAGGGGCCGGTGATCATGCCCTCCAGAGCCTGCTGCGCCGAGCCACGGAGGGCAATCTTTGCCAGGGTGTTCTTCACCACCACGTACCCTGCCTCGGCTTCCTTCACCTTGCGACGCAGCTCGGTGACCTCCGCCACGGAGAGGCCCGTGTAGTCCATGACGAACAGGCCCTGAGCTGGCAGGAGCGCCTCTTTGAGCGCCTCGATCTGTTGCTGCTTCTGCACACGCGTCAGCATGCCGCCTCCCTACTTTGCCTCGAGGGCGCTGATGTCCAGTGCCACACCCGGGCCCATCGTCGAGCAGATGCTGGCCGAGCGCACGTACTTGCCCTTGGCCGAAGCCGGCTTGGCGCGCAGGACCGCGTTGATGAACGAGCGGGCGTTCTCCTCCAGCTGATCCGTGGTGAAGGACACCTTCCCCACCGGCGCGTGAACGATGGCCGTCTTGGTGTCCACCTTGAACTCCACCTTACCGGCCTTGATCTCCCGCACCGCCTTCCCCACCTCGGTGGTGACAGTCCCGCTCTTCGGGTTGGGCATCAACCCTCGGGGTCCCAGGATCTTCCCCAGCTTCGAGAGGTGCCGCATCATGTCCGGCGTCGCCACCACGGCGTCGAACTCCAGCCAGCCGCTCTGGATCTTCGCCACTGCTTCCTCGCCCATGACGATATCCGCCCCGGCCTCCTCGGCCTCCTTGGCGGCTTCGCCCACGGCCACCACCAGCACCCGCTTGGTCTTCCCGGTCCCGAACGGCAGGACCACCGTCCCGCGGACCATCTGGTCGGCGTGCCGGGGGTCCACCCCGAGGCGGAGCGCCACCTCCACCGTCTCGTCGAACTTCGCGTAGTGGATCTCGCGCACCTTCTCCACGGCCTCGCGCAGCTCGTAGCGTCGCGGCTCCACCTTGGCCTTTGCTTCCACGTACTTCTTTGAATGCGCCACCGCTCACCTCCTCACGGCACCACGTCGATGCCCATGCTGCGCGCCGTTCCCTCGACGATCCGCATCGCCGCCTCGAGGGAATCCGCATTGAGGTCGGGCAGCTTGGTCTTGGCGATCGCTTCCACCTGCGCCTTGGTCACCTTCCCCACCTTGTTGCGGTTCGGTTCACCGGACCCTTTTTCCACCCCCGCCGCCTGCCGCAGCAGGAAGGAGGCGGGCGGCGTCTTGGTGACGAAGGTGTACGTGCGGTCCGAGTACACCGTGATCACCACGGGGATGATCGTCCCCTGCAGCTTCTGCGTCTTGGCGTTGAACGCCTTGCAGAAGTCCATGATGTTGAGCCCGTGCTGACCAAGGGCTGGCCCCACCGGAGGAGCTGGCGTGGCCTGCCCCGCCGGGATTTGCAGTTTGACGTAGCCCACGATCTTTTTTGCCATGTTTCCTGCGCCCCTACGCTATCTTCTGCACCTGCGAGAACTCGAGTTCCACCGGAGTCGAGCGCCCGAAGATCGTCACCATCACTTTAAGGGTGGAGCGGTCCAGGTTCACCTCTTCCACCACGCCCGTGAAGTTGGAGAACGGCCCGTCGGTGATGCGGACCTGCTCCCCCTTCTCAAACATGTGCTTCGGCCGCGGCTTCTCCCTGGCCACCGTCACCTGGTGGAGGATCTGGTTCACCTCCTCCTCGGTGAGCGGCGTTGGCTTCTTGCCCGAACCCACGAAGCCGGTCACCTTGGGGGTGTTGCGCACCAGGTGCCAGGCCTCGTCGGTCATTTCCATCTGCACCAGCACGTAGCCGGGGAAGAACTTGCGCTGCACCTCGCGCTTCTTGCCGTTCCTCACCTCCACGACCGTCTCGGTGGGGATGCGGATCTCGCCGAAGTACTCCCGCATCGACAGCGCTTCGATGCGCTGCTCGAGGGTCTTCTTCACGCGATCCTCGAACCCCGAGTAGGTGTGGACGATGTACCACTGCATGGGCATGCGCGCTCTCCAGCTACGACAACCTTTGGATCACCCAAGCGACCGCTCGGAAGAAGACCAGGTCGCACAGATAGAGAAAGATCCCGAAGATGAAGGAGGCGGCAATCACCACGATGGTCGTGGCCACCACCTCGTCCCGGGACGGCCAGGTCACCTTCTTGGTCTCCACCACCACTTCGTGGAGGAAAGTCTTCAGACGCTTCCACCAGTCCATTGAACGCGCCTCCTTGGCGCTATTGGCAGGCCAGGAGGGACTCGAACCCCCAACCACCGGTTTTGGAGACCGGCACTCTACCAGTTGAGCTACTGGCCTGCGTTGCCACTGGCTCTACTTCACTTCCTTGTGGACGGTGTGCCGCCGACAGAACTTGCAGTACTTCTTCACCTCGAGCCGCTCGCTCTGCTTCTTCTTGTTGCGGGTCGCGGTGTAGTTCCGCCGCTTGCACTCGCCACAGGCCAATTGGACGTTGTCGCGCATGGTGTCGTCCTACTTGAGGATCTCGGTGATGGTGCCAGCGCCGACGGTGCGACCGCCCTCGCGGATGGCGAAGCGCAACCCCTTCTCCATGGCGATCGGCGTGATCAGCTCCACCTCGATGTTCAC
>JACADV010000090.1 GCA_013388425.1 Thermoanaerobaculaceae bacterium
GCAAACTTCTTCACCGTCTCGAAGCGGGCGAGCTTACTGTTCACCCCGTCGAGGATCTCCTGGTAGAGGTTCAGCACCTCGCGCCGGCTCAACAGCTCCTCGCGGTTGGCAGTGGCCAGGCCCTTGCCCTTCGCCCAGCGCTCCAACTCCTCAAAGTTGGGAACGATGAGGGCCACGATGTACGGCTTGCGATCGCCGAACAGCACGGCGTTCTCCACGAAGGGCGAGGAAACGATCTGGGCCTCGATGGGCTGCGGAGCCACGTTCTTGCCGCCAGCGGTGACCAGCAGGTCCTTCTTGCGGTCGGTGATGCGCAAATACCCCTCGCTGTCCAGCTCGCCAATGTCGCCGGTGGCGAACCACCCGTCAGCGCTGAGCACTGCGGCAGTGGCCTCCGGCTTGCCCCAGTACCCCCGCATCACGTGCCGGCCGCGGGTGAGGATCTCCCCGTCCTCGGCAATCTTCACCTCCACCCCGGGGATGGGGAGGCCCGGGCTGCCGGGGCGCGAGCGGCCCAGGGGGTTCACGGTGATGACCGGCGAAGTCTCGGTGAGGCCGTAGCCTTCCAGCACCTCCACCCCCAGAGCGTGGAAGAACTCGTAGGCGTACACGGGCAGCGGCGCGCCCCCCGAGATGGAGAAGCGGAGCCGGCCGCCAAAGATGTCGCGGATCTTGCGGTAGACGATGGGATCGAAGAGCCGGTAGAGCAGACCCTTGCGTCCACTGCGGTGGGCTTCCAGGGCAATCCGCACGGCAGTCCGGAAGAGGGTCTGCCGCACCTTGGGGGCGTGCCCCACCTCCTCGAAGATGCGGGCGTAGATCTTCTCGTACACCCGCGGCACTGCCGTGAACAGGTGCGGGCGGATGCGGCGGAACGCCTCGGCAATTTCCAGCACCCCGCAGTAGGCGATGGTCGTGCCCTTCAAGAAGTAGATGTAGTCCACCAACCGTTCCAGCACGTGGGAGAGGGGGAGGAACGCCAACCCCACTTCGCCCCCCTCGGGCCACGGCATGACGCTCGCCGCGGAGGTGGCGTTGAAAACGAAGTTGTCGTGGGTGAGCATGGCGCCCTTGGGCTCCCCCGTGGTGCCCGAGGTGTAGATGAGCGTCGCCAGATCCTCGGGGGCCACGGTGCCACGGCGGCTCTCCAGGAACGTTTCCGCCGCTGCGAGGTCCAGCTCGCGGGTGAGGCCAGCCAGCGACAGCACACCAGCGGGCGGCTCCCCGTCGATAAGCACCACGTGGGCGAGGGCGGGACAGTTGCCGCGCACCTCCAGCACCTTGGCGAGCTGGTCCGCGTTCTCCGCCACCACCGCCACGGCGCCCGAGTCAGCCAGGATCGCCTTCACCTGCGCCGGCAACAGCGTGGGGTAGATGGGCACGTCCACCGCCCCCAGGTGCTGCACGGCAAAGTCCACCACGTGCCACTCCGGGCGGTCACCACAGATGATGGCAACTCGGTCCCCCTTGCGGATCCCCAGTTGTTCCAGACCCAGCGCCAGCCCTGCCACCCAGGTTGCGACCTGCTCCTGGGAGTAGCGCAGGTCCCGGCCCTCGCGGGCGTCCACGAGGCAGGGCCGGTGCGGCGCGGTGCGCCAGGTGGCAAAAAGGTCCAGGAGGTTCTTCCACTCGCTCATGCTCTCCCCCTTTGCTCTCGCTCTTCCAACCCCTCGAGAAAAAGGCTCAACAGTGGTTCCACCCGCGGCGCCAACGGCGTCGGGCGGGCACTCAACACCCACGAGGTCAAGAGCTCGTCCACGGCGCCAAAGATGGCCCGAGCGGCCATGTCTGCGGGGATGTCACGCCGAAACACACCGCGGGCCGCCCCTTCCGCCACGATGTCCTGCAGCAACCGCAGGTAGTCGGAGACCTTCCCCCGCGCCACCCGCCTCAGGAAGCGGCGGGTGTGGCGCAGCTCGATCTGGAACACGTGGGCCAGCTGCCGGTCGTTCTCGAGACTCACCAGGTGCCGCTCCACCACTCGCCGCAGCTTCTCGCGCGGATCGTCGGTGGCGGCAGCGTCCCGCCGGGCCCGCTCCAGGAAGGCATCGGCGTGCTCCTCCAGAATCGAGGCAAGCAGGTCTTCCTTGCCCTTGAAGTAGAGGTAGATGGTCCCGTCGGCCACCCGCGCGCTCTCCGCCACCTCCCGCATCCGAGCTGCAAAGTAGCCACGCTCCGCGAAGACCTTCACCGCCGCCCTCACGATGTCGCCTCGCCTACGGTTCCTACTCTCGTCATCGCGTTTGCGCACGAACCCCCCCTGAGTGAACCGTCATTCAGCATTACCCATCCCTGCCCCCTTGTCAAGCTCGGTGCTACGATACGCACATGGATCGAACGGTTCCACCCGGACTCGTCCACTTTCTCCTCCGCGACGAGCAGGGAGCCACGTTCCTGCTCGGTGTCGGGGGAGCCCGCGTGCCCTGCACCGTCGCCCCTTCGCTCCCCGAAGCGGGCGAGGCAGAGGTCACCCTCACTGCCTCGGGTAGCACCCGACCGGTGGTGGTGGCCGCCTGCCCCAGTGTGCCGAACCTCTACGCCGCCTGCGAAACCACTGCCGCGGAGGATCACCTCAACACCGCTCTCGCCACCCTCGTCAATCAGATTGCCCACGATATCCGCAACTATGCCTTTGGCATTGGCCTGCAAACCGAGATGGGGTTGCGCCAGAGCCCAACTCCGGAGACTCGCCGCCACCTGGAGGCGGTGCTGCGTCAGCTCGACAACTTGAAGCGCTACCTGGAAAAGCTCCTGCTCTTTGGCCGACCGGCGCGCATCACCCCACAGCTCTTGACCCTGGACACCTTCCTGCGCGAAGAGATTCAACGCTTCCAGTTTGCCTGGGACCCCTCCTCCCCCCCCGTGACCATCTGCTTGGACACCTACGAGCTGGTGGGTACGGTGCGCTGGGACCCGCGGGCGGTGTCCACGATCGTTGCTGCCCTCCTGGACAACGCGGCCCGCAGCGCTACACCGCCCAAGCCGGTCACCCTCGGGGGTCGCCGCGAGAACCGCACGGTGGTGCTGGAGATCCGCGACGAGGGCCCGGGCATGAGCGAGGAGACCCTCGCCCAGCTTGCCATACCCATGAAGGTGCGCCGCCCGGGCGCGGCGGGGCTTGGTCTTGCCATCGTGCGCAAGCTGGTGCGCGCCATGGGGGGGGAGTTCTCGCTGCGCAGCGGTCCGGAGGGCACCACGGCCACCGTGGTGCTGCCGGCCGAGGTGACCCCTGTCTGAGCTGCGCCCGGGGGTGGTGCGCTACCTGGTCTTTCCCGAGCTTTCCGGGCAACGGCTCGATCTGGCGGTGGCGGCGCTTTCTGGTCTCGCGCGGCGGGAGGTGCGGCGCCTGGCCGCCGGCGGGCAGATCTGGCTCAACGGGGCAGCGGCTCGGGTGCTCTCCCGCAGCGTGACCACGGGCGATGTGGTGGACCTCATCCCCCCTGCGGGGCCCCTGCGGCCGCCGGCATCTCCCCCCTCGGTGCCGCTGCTGCACGAGGACGGCTGGCTCGTGGCCGTGAACAAGCCGGCCGGTGTGACCTCCCAGCCCCCCCGGCAGCGGCGCCAGGGCGAACTGAGCGTGCACGAAATCCTCGCCCTCCAGTTGGCGCACCGCCACGGACGACGGCGCGACGTGCTCCTGATCCACCGCCTCGACCGGCTCACCACCGGCGTGATGGTCTTTGCGCTCCAGCACGAGGCGAGCCGCGCCCTGGCCCGGGCGTGGCACGATGCCACCCTCGACAAGCGCTACCTGGTGGTGGCCGTGGGCACGCCGCCGCGCCGGCGGTTTGGCGTCACCGCCCCCATCGCCCGCGACCCGGCTCGCCCCGACACCTTCCGCGTCCACCGCCAGGGCCGCCCCGCCCGCACCGAGGTCGTCCTCCTGGCCGCGGCCCACGGCTTTTCCCTTCTGGAGGTGCGGCCCCTCACCGGCCGCACCCACCAGGTGCGCGTCCACCTGGCCCACGCCGGCATCCCCGTGGCCGGCGACACCCGCTACGGTGGTGGCGGCGGGGTTCCCCGGCCGTTCCTCCACGCCTGGCGGCTGTCGCTGCCCCACCCTGCCCACGGCACGCCCCTCGCCCTCGCAGCACCCCTGCCGGTGGACATGCTCTCCTTCCTGGCAGAGAGGGGCCTGCCGCTGCCACCCCCTGACCCTCTCCCACGCCGCTAGAGGGCCGCTTCCTCTTTGAGTTCGCGGGTCATGAGGGCGACCACGGCGCTGCGGGGATCCAGCTTGCCGTCCAGGATCGCCTCCACAGCAAACGTCACCGGCATCTCCACGCCCACCTGCCGCGCC
>JACADV010000083.1 GCA_013388425.1 Thermoanaerobaculaceae bacterium
ACGACCGCGGCGCTCCAGGGATGACGGGATCCTTCGGCCGCTGCGCGGCCTCAGGATGACTGAGGGAAAGGCGCGGTCTCAGGATGAGTGCCCTCCACGACGCCGGTGGCGTGGCCTAGTCGCGATCGGCGGCAGCAATGCCTAGGCGCCGGATCATCTCGTTGAGGGTGGAGGGGCGGACGCGCAGCATTTGCGCGGCGCGCCGCTGCACACCGCCGCAGCGGGAGAGCGACGCCTCGATGAGGGCGCGGGTGTAGTCGTTGACGGCCCGCTTGAGGTCGATCCCGTCGGGGGGCACCAGGGGCGCAGCAACGGCGCCGGGGGAGCGCACCTCGTCGGGCAGCAGGTCCACGCCAATGGTGTCGCCAGTGGAGAGCACCACCGCCCGCTCGATGACGTTCTCCAGCTGCCGCACGTTGCCGGGCCAGTCGAAGGCCAGCAGCACGTCCAGCGCCTCGGGCGAGAGCTGCAGGTTGGGCTTGCCGTTCTCCTCCCCGCAGCGGCGCAGGAAGTGGCTCGCCAGGGCGGGGATGTCCTCCTTGCGGGCGCGCAGGGGTGGCAGCTCGATGGTGATGACGTTTAGGCGGTAGTAGAGGTCCTCGCGGAAGGTGCCATCCGCCACCATGGCACGCAGGTCGGCGTTGGTGGCGGCAATGAGGCGCACGTCCACTTTGACGGTGTGCTCGCCCCCCACGGGGATGAACTCGCGCTCCTGGATGACCCGCAGCAGCTTGGCCTGGGTCTGGGGGGTGATGGTGCCAATCTCGTCGAGGAAGATCGTGCCCCCGTCGGCCACTTCGAACAGCCCGCGTCGGGCCGCCACCGCGCCGGTGAAGGCCCCGCGCACGTGGCCGAAGAGGGTGGACTCCAGGAGGTCCGTTGGCACCGAACCGGTGTTCACCACCACGAACGGACCGGCAGCGCGCGGGGAGAGCTGGTGAATGGCACGGGCCAGGAGTTCCTTGCCGGTTCCCGATTCACCGGTGAGGAGGATGTTGGAGCGGGAGGGGGCGGCGCGGCGCACCAGTTCGATCACCGAGCCCATGGCCGGTCCCCGCCACACCAGGTTGTCGATTCCCTCTAGGCGCTGGCGCAGGGCGCGGTTCTCCGACTGCAGGCGCCGTTGTTCCAGCCCCTTGCGCACCGTGAGGATGACTTCCTGGTTCTTGAACGGCTTGGGGATGTAGTGGAAGGCCCCCTCGCGCATGGCCGCAATGGCGCCCTCCACGGAGGAGTAGGCGGTGATCACCACCACCACCAGCTCGGGGTCCTTCTGCTTGAGTTCCTTGAGCACCTCCAGCCCCGGGCGGTCGGGAAGCATGAGGTCGAGCAGCACCAGGTCGGTCTCCTGCTCCTCCACGAGCCGCAACCCCTCGCCGGCGGTGCTGGCCTGGATGACCTCGAACCCTTCCCGGCGGAGGAGCGTCCCCAGCACGTCCTGCAGGACCGGTTCGTCGTCAATGATCAAGATGCGCATGTTGCCCTCCGCTGGGTGGGAACACCACCTCCACCACGGTGCCCCTGGGCTCGTTGGCCTTTACGGCTATGGCGCCGCCGTGGGCCCGGACGATGTCGCGGGTGATGGCCAGGCCCAGTCCGGTCCCGCCCCGTCCCTGCCGGGAGGTCACGAACGGTTCGAAGATGGCGTCGCGCAGCTCCTCCGGCACCCCCTCTCCGGTGTCGGAGACGGTGAGGTGCAGGGCCCCCCCTTCGTGGCGCACCGCGGCTTCCACGGAACCGCCGCGGGGGGTGGCCTGGAGGGCGTTGCGCAGCAGGTTGTGGGTGACGAGTTCCAGCTGGACCCCGTTGCCGTCCAAGAGCGCTGGCCCGTCCACCCGGGAGGCGAGGCGAACGCCCTGACGGGTGGCTTCCGGGACCATTCTCTTCACCTCGCCCACCACGATTTCCGCCAGGTCGCAGCGGCGCCGCTCGAAGCCGGCGGGGCGGGCCAGCTCCATCAGGTTGGTGACGATGCGGGAAACGCGGAACGCCTGTTCCTCCAGCTTCTCCAGAAGCGGGAGGCGGGGGTCGCCGGGGGCGGTGAGGTCTCGCAGGAGCTGGGCGTAGGAGGCGATGCCCGTCACCGGGGTGTTGATCTCGTGGGCGAGACCGGCGGCCAGTCGGCCGAGGGCCGCAAAGCGCTCCTGCTGCGCCAGGCGTTGCTCCAGGGTGAGCTGTTCGGAAATGTCGTCCAGGGCCACCACGCGGCCGTCGAAGTAGCCGGGCTCGGTCTCCAGGGCCGCAATGGACACGAGCCCCGAGCGGAGCGTTCCCCCCACAGGGAAGCGCACCGGCACGCCGGAGACGTCGGCCGGCAGCGAGGTGCGCCACTCCTCGGGGCCCTGCACCAGCTGCGGGAGGGTCTGCCCCACCAGGGTGTCCTCCCGCTTCCCCAGCAGCTCGGCCGCCTTGCGGTTGGCCCGCAGCACCTGGCCCGAGGCGTCGCAGATCAAGAGCGCGGCAGCCGATGACTGGAAGACCCGTTCCAGGTAGTCCTCCAGGAGCCGGTGTTCTTCCAGTTGCCGGCGCAGGTCGTGGAGCAGCAGGGTGTTCTGAAGGGCCAGGGCGGCCTGGGCGGTGAGCGCCGAAACCAGCCGCCGCTCGCCGTGGCCCAGGGGTAGCTGTCCCCGCCGTCGGCTGCAGTAGAGGATCCCCACGATGCGCCCGTCCCGGGCGAGGGGGAAACGGTGCCACAGCCCCGCCGCCAGGAGCGGTCGCTCGGCAGCGGTGGGGAAGGGGCCGCTGCTCTCTTCCGCCAACAGTGGGGGGTAGGGCTCTTCAGCTGGCAGCGGGTGGAGCCGGCCGTGCTGCTCGAGGTACGTCACCACCTGCTCGACGCCGAGGGCGTCGCGCACCAGCTGCCGGAGGCGGGCCAGGAGTTCCTCCGGGTCGCGGTGGCTTGCCACCTCTTCCGCAAAGGTGGTGAGCGCGCGCCGCGCTGCCAGGCGCTCGCGGTACTGGAAGCGCTCCAGGCTGTTGAGGAGCAACCGCCGCAGGGGCACCGTGAGGGCAGCCAGCGCCACCCCGCCCGCCACGGCCACCAGGTTGCGCAAGTTGCCCAGATGGAAGCCAAGCTCGGTGAGGGCGTAGGCCAGGAGGGCAAAGGAAATGCTGCCCACGAGCACGGACAGACCGGTGGCGATCACCTGCCGCGTGATGTCTTCCAGGTCCCACAGCCGAAACTCCAACAGCGAGGAGGCCACGCCCAGTGGCACCAGCGCCAACGGCAACAGCGAGAGCCAGGAGAGGACCTGGAACTCGGCTCCGGCGAGCTGCGGGATGAGCGACAGCACCAGGTACGGGGTGAAGCCGGCGGCTGCCCCCAACGCCACCCACTCCACCTGCCGGCGCTTGGTGGGGTCGTCCCGGCTGCGCAGGTACGCGCGCACGCCCAGTACCGCGGCGGCGGCGATTCCGGCCATGACGAGCACCACCGTGGCAATGTCGAGGGTTTCGGGGAGGAGCACGTTCCCCACCACCGGCGGGAGCCAGCCGGCGGCCAGGGCGGTGCGCCCAGCCCCCACCACCACGGAGGGGGCGAAGGCCAGGAGGCGGAAGGTGGGGCCGGCCGACACCTGGGGGAAGGTGGCAAAGAAAACGACCAGCAGCGGTGGCAGGGCGAGGCGGCCCAGGTCGCGGGCAAGGAGGAGGAGCTGCCCCACCGACTCGCGCGGCAGTGGGGCGGGGATCACCACCGCCACGAAGAGTGCCTGGGCCAGGGCCAGGAATCGGCCGGAGTGGGCACTGGGCTGGCCGATGAACACCATCGTCGCCACCGCCAGCGTGAACATGGCGGCAAACGCCACGGTCAAGTAGCGGAGATCGATGGTGGGTGCCGGCGTGTAGTAGGCCACCTGGCGGACATGCCCACGCTGCTCCACGTCCAGCACCACCACCCGCTTGGAGAAGAGCAGGCGCTCCAGCTGGGCAGGGTTGCTCGGTACCACCCCGTCCACGGAGCGGATGGAGTCCCCCCAACTCAGACCGGCCCGCGCGGCCCCACTTTTCGGCTCCACGGCCACGATCAAGAAGCCTGCGGGGGTGGGAACGGTGGCAAAATCCAGCCGCTGGAACTGGCCGATGCGCTGCAAGGCGCCGGCCAGACCGGCGGCCACCGAGAGCACACCGGTGAGGCCCAGCACCGCTGCCAGGCCGGCGTGCGCCCGCAGCTTTCGCCACCCCAGCCGCGGCAAGGGGAAGACCGCCGAGTCGCTGGAGAAGGCTCGCCGCTCGTCCACGGCGTTCATGGTATACGAAAAACCGGACAGAGCGCCAGGTGTGTTCGGTTTTTCGGAAAGCCCTCAGGGGCGGTGGGAGAGCACCACGTCCCCGGAGGTGGTGGCGATGGCCAGCTGCACAGCGCCTGGCCGCGCCGGCAGGAGCAAGGTGCGGTGGCGCCGCTGCCAGTTCCCCTCGTAGCGGGAGCGGATCCGGCCGCTCACCGTCTGGACCTGGCCCGACAGCGGCACCTCGGGCAGGGACAGGGTGACGTTGCCAGAGACCGAGGTCACGGTGATCGCCTCGCCGGGAGCGAGGGTGGTGAAGGAGGCCTGCAGGTCGCCGGAGGTGGTGGTGCTGGAGAGCCCTCCCGTGAGCCCCAGGAGGCGGAAGTCGCCGGAGATGCTCTCCACGAGCGTTCGCTCGCAGCCGGCTCGCAGCAGCACATCCCCCGAGGTGGTGCGGACATCCAGGAGGGCGAGGGGGGGACCCAGCACCGTGACATCCCCGGAAACCGACTCCACCAGGAGGCGCGCGACGCCGCCGTGCACCGTGAGATCTCCCGATTGGGTGTCGATGCGCACCTCCGCCAGGGCCGGGGAGCCGTCCAGGCTCACGTCGCCGGAGGTGGTGTTCACCTCCAGCTGGCAGATGGGCGGCACGGTGACGGAAAGGGTGCCACTGGGCGCGGACCACCCCACGGAAAAGCTGGGGAGCCGGGAGGGGACGGTGACGCGCAGGCGCTCCGGGCTGTCCTCGAAGACCGGTTGGTGGCGCTCGAGCCAGCGTTTCTGCTGAGCCGTGCTGGAGACGTGGGGGGCGAGCCGCAGCGCAACGGCAATCTCGTCCCCTGGTGCAACCGTGATCGAGGTGTCCAGGGAACGCGCGTCGATTTGGACGAGCTTGCCGGCGCGGGCCGGGAAGGTGTGCCGGCCAACGCTTTCGAGGGCCGGGCGTGGCCGGTCACACGCGGAGCTGGCAGCGGCCAGGGCGAGGAGGGCGAGGAGCAGGCGGCGAGACATCAACACCTCCGCCACTCCCAACGCAAAGGAGGGGAGCAGGGTTCACGAACCACGCAGCGCCTCGAGCATGCGCACCGCCAGTTTCAAGAAGTCGGCCTCGGTGACGATGCCCAGCAGCACCCCGTCGGAGTCCACCACCGGCAGACAGCCAAACTTGTTGTGGAGCAGGATCCGGCCCGCCTCTTCTACCGGCATGTGGGGTGGTGCGGTGACGGCGTCGTGCATCAGTTCCCGCACCGGGATGGTGGCAAAGAGCTCCCGTTCCTCGCGGGGGTTCACCTCGGCAAAGACGGAAAACGAGGCGGCCAGGAGGTCGCGGTGCGTGACGAGCCCCACCAGCTTGCCGTCGCGCACCACCGGCAGGTGCCGCACGCGCCCCCGCGCCATGCACGCCCGGGCGTCGGCCAGGGTGTCGTCCTCGGTGAGGGTGACCAGCTCGCGGCTCATCAGGTCGGCGACGGTGAGACGGTGCGGCACGGCCCGAGTATACGCGAGGGCGGCGGGGGAAGAGGTGCTACTCTGACCGGTGCCGGGAGGTGGTCGATGCACCTCAGGACGGTTTCCCTCGTCCTCGTTCTTGCCCTCGCTGCGGCTGCCTGCGAGACCGACACGCCCACCGCCGAAGAGCGGGCAGTGCTCGAACCGCTGGTGCGCACGTTCCTGATCCAGCTGGCCGCGGCCTACGCCGAGATGGACCCGAAACCCCTGGAGGGGATCGGGGCGCCGCGCCTTTTGGAGCGCGCCCGGCACGACATCGACCTCCTGAAGGCGGGGGGCGATCGGCTGGAGCCGGTGCTGGTGGAGGTGACCATCACCAGCATGAAGGTGCTGCGCCACGCCAACGCCTACCTGACCTGCACCGAGGTGTGGGATACTCGCCGCTTCGACGCCTTCACCGGGGAGCTCATCGGGCAGGACGTGCACTCCGTCCTCCACTCCTCCATCCAGCTCAAGAAGCTGGAGGGGCGCTGGCTCGTGCTCTACCGGGAGGTGGAGGAGACCCGCACCGGTCCCCGCCTCGCGTTGCCCACGAGGCCCCCCGCCTGAAATGCCCGCCACCGTTGCCATCGTCGGCCGCCCCAACGTGGGCAAGAGCACCCTCTTCAACCGCCTCACAAGGTCGCGCAAGGCGCTCACCCACGACCTCCCCGGTGTGACCCGCGACCGCGTGGCGGGGGAGGCGTACCGTCCCGACGGCCGGCAGGTGGTGGTGGTGGACACGGGCGGTTTCCAGTCCGACAGCGAGGCGCTCATCCCCCGCCTGGTGCGGGAGCAGGTGCTGGTGGCGGTGAGCAGTGCTGACGTGGTGGTGCTGGTGGTGGATGCGGCGGCCGGTGTGACGGCGGCCGACAGCGAGATTGCCACTCTTTTGCGCCGCCACGGGCGACCGGTGGTGGTGGCCGCCAACAAGGCGGACCGTCGGGGTGCGGAGCTGGGGGCCGGGGAGTTCGCCATCTGGGGGTTCCCCGTGGTGAGCGTGTCCGCCGAGCACGGCCTCGGCATCGAAGCGCTGTGGGAGCTCGTGGAAGGGCACCTGCCGCCCGCTGGGGAGGGAGCGGCTCCAAGCGAGGCGGAGCTGGCGGTGGCCATTGTCGGCCGGCCCAACGTGGGCAAGTCCTCGCTCCTCAACCGCCTCGTCGGCGGGGAGCGGGTCATCGTTTCGCCGCTCCCCGGCACCACGCGCGACGCGGTGGACGAGGTGGTGGCGTGGGGGGAGCGGAGGGTGCGCCTGGTGGACACGGCGGGCATCCGCCGCCGCGGGCGCACCGATCGCGGTCCCGAGGTGCTCTCGGTGGTGATTGCGCGGCGCGCCATCGCGCGGGCGCAGGTGTGCGTGGTGGTGGTGGACGCGGCCGAGGGGATCACGGCCCAGGACGCCCACGTGGCCGGGCTCGTCCTGGACGCCGGACGGGCCGCGGTGGTGGCCGTCAACAAGGCCGATCTCCTGGGGGGCCGGGATCCCCGGCGGGAGCGGGAAATGGCCCAGGAGGTGGCCGAGGCGCTGAAGTTCCTCAAGGGCACGCCGGTGGTCTTTACCTCCGCCGTGAGCGGTCGGGGTGTGGAGCACCTCCTGCGGGCGGTACTCGCCACGGGCGAGCGGTTTGGCGTGCGCATCCCCACGGGGGAGCTGAACCGGGTGCTACGGGCGGCCTGGCAACGCCGGCCGCCGCCCGGCGGCCGCAAGCCGCCGCGGCTGTACTACGCCACGCAAACGGCCAGTAGCCCGCCCCGTTTCACCCTCTTCGTCAGCGGCACGGGCCAGCTCCACTTCTCCTACCTGCGCTACCTGGAGAACGCGGTGCGCGAGGCGTTCCCTTTGGAAGGCGTGCCGGTTCGGTTTATCATGCGGGGGAAGGGCGCCTAACGCTCATGGTTCAGTTTCGCCCGCAGGATCACGAGGTCATCGGCAAGGTCGTGTACTACGGCCCGCCCCTGGGTGGCAAGACCACCAACCTGCGTACCCTCTACGAGGGGTACCCCTCGGAGGTGCGCGGTGAGCTGAAGAGCGTCCCCACCTCGGGCGATCGAACCATCTTCTTCGATTTCCTCCCCATCTCCATCCCCGGCACCAAGTTACGGGGCATGAAGCTGCGGGTCCAGCTCTACACGGTACCCGGTCAGGTGCACTACAACGCCACCCGCCAGATCGTGCTGCGCGGGGCAGACGCGGTGGTGTTCGTGGCCGACTCCCAGCGCCAGCTGATGCGGGCCAACCAGGAATCCTGGCAGAACTTGAAGGACAACCTGCTGCTGCAGGGGCTGGACCTGGCCGAGGTGCCGCACGTCCTCCAGTACAACAAGCGCGATCTCCCCGACATCCTCCCGGTGGAGGAGCTGGACGCCGCACTCAACGAGTACAACGCCCCCTTCTTCGAGTCGGTGGCCACCGTGGGGGTCGGGGTGGAGGAGACGCTCCACGCCGTGGTGCGGCTCATGCTACGATCGCTGCGCGAGCGCTTCAACATGCCGCTGGAAGCCCCCCTCACCCAGCCGGTGGTGGTCCCACCGCCGAGGAGCGGCACGGCACCCCCTCCGCCCTCGCGTCAGGACGAGGCGAGCGCAGCGGCCGCGGCGCTCCCCGAGGTGACCCAGCGGATCGTGGTGCCCGCCGTAGCGGTCCCCCGTCCAGAACCGGACCTCGCCAGCCTGCTGGCGGCGCCGGCAGCGCCTGCCCCGCCCGAGCCGAGAGGTCCAGCCGAGTCCGCTGCACCCCAGGCCAGCGGGGTGGGCGTATCGGTGGAGCCTTTTGGGGAGGTGCCGGTGGCAAAGCCAGTGGTGGAGCCAATCTTTACCGTGGAGACAGCCCCGCCGGCCCAGCTCTCTGCGGCCGAGGCCCCCTTCGGGGAACTTGCAGGAGGCGAGGTGGCCATGCCCTTGGCCCAGGACACCGCCGCCAAAGGAGCTCCCCCGCAGGCGAGCGAGCTCCCGCCGGCGGGGGCAGGGCCGCAGGAGCTGGAGTTTGCTAGAGAATTCCTGGCCCCGCTGGAGGTTGCAGCGCCGGTGGGCGGGGAGTTGGCAGGGGCGAATGGGGGCGAGGTGGAGGCCGTTCCCTTTGAGCTCGCCGCCTACGAAGCACCGGCAGCGCCCCCCCCACCTCCACCACCCCAGGGGGAGACGGTCCCCGCCGTCTCCTGGGAGGGTGAGGCGCCCGCCCCGGTGACGGCGTACCTGGAAGGCGAACCGTTTCCGTTGGCGGAGGGGCCGCTGCCCGCCCCGCCGGCGGCTGCCGCAACGGAGGACGTGTTTGCCCTGACGCCGGCCCCGAGCTACCAGGCGGAACCGGTGCCGGCGGCGGAGCCGGTGGAACGGGTGGTGCTCGGCGAGCTGCAACCCCGCATCCTGGCGGCGCTGGGGAATGTCCGCGAGTTGGAGATCGAGATCCCTGTGCCAGCCAGGTGGATTGGCGGCAAGCGGATGACCGTGCAGTTGCGCCTGACCCTCGTGCCGCAACAGGAGGGTGACGATGAGTGAGGTGACGATCCCGGACCGGGACGATTTCAAGATCGGCGAGGTGTGCGAGATCGTCGGCGTGAAGCCCTTCGTGCTGCGCTACTGGGAGACGGAGTTTGCCGAGTTGGCGCCGGCGAAGGGTGCGGGTGGGCAGCGCACCTACAGCAAGGCCGACGTGGAGATCATCCTCCGCATCAAGCAGCTGCTCTACGAGGAGCGGTTCACGGTGGTGGGGGCCAAGAAACGGCTGGCCGAGGAGCTGGCCAGGAAGGCGCCGCGAGGGGAGGGGCGCCTTGACAGAGAGGGGGCGGAGCCAGTAGAAAGGCTCCGCCAGGTGCTGGCCCACATCCGGCGAGAACTCGAAGATGTGGTCGGCCTGTTGAAGCAACCGAACTGAACGTCCGGTCGGGACGTGGCGCAGCCTGGTAGCGCACTTGAATGGGGTTCAAGGGGTCGCGAGTTCGAATCTCGCCGTCCCGACCAAACAAAATAGCACCGTACGAGCCGCCGCGAGGCGGCTCTCCTCATTTTTCGCCCGCACTCAAGCTTGCATGAGCAGCGCTCACACCCAAGGCCGAGGTGCGGTAGAGTGGCGAGTCCGCCTGCGGCGGGTTTGGGGGGTCATGATGAAGCGTATTGCTGGTGCCGTGGCACTGGTGGTCTGCTGGCTCGTGGGTGGCTACTCGGCCTTGGCCGCAGGCCTCACCGTCACCATCCTGCACACCAACGACCTGCACGCCCACGTGGAGCCGACCACCTACCGGGGTAACGAGTTGGGAGGGTACGCGCGCCAGGCCTCGCTCATCGAACGCTTCCGCGCCACTGACCCGAACCCGCTCCTGCTGTGCGCTGGCGACACCTTCCAGGGGACGCTGTACTTCACCGTGTACGAGGGGCTCGCCGACCTCGCCTACATGAACTTCGTGGGTTACCAGGCCATGGCCATTGGCAACCACGAGTTCGATCGCGGACCGGAGGTGCTGGCCCGTTTTGCTGCCTTGGCGCGCTTCCCTCTCCTGGCCGCCAACCTGGAGGTGGACGCTCGCAGCAACCTCGCGCCGTTCGTCAAGCCCTCCACGGTGCTGCCGGTGGCGGGGGAGCGGATCGGCGTGGTGGGGGCTGTGCCGGTGGATCTCGCAAGCATTTCCAGCCCCGGACCCACGGTGCGGGTGCGGGACCACGTGGCGAGCATCCAAGCGGCCATCGACGCCCTGGCCGCGGCGGGTGTGGACAAGATCATCCTCCTGTCACACCTGGGCTACGAGGAGGACGTGGCCGTAGCGGGGCGACTGCGGGGGGTGGACGTGATCGTCGGCGGGCACAGCCACACCTTGCTGGGGGCGGTACCCCACCTGCCGCAGCCGCGGGGGCCTTACCCCACGGTGGCCAGGGACCTTGCTGGCGACACGGTCCTCGTGGTGCAAGCGTGGGAGTGGGGCAAGGTGCTGGGCCGGATCCAGGTCACCTTCGACGAGGGGGGGCGGGTGGCGCGCTGGGACGAGGCTGGACCTGTTGCGGTGGACAGTTCGGTGCCGGAGGAGCCCACGGTGCGCTCGTTGGTGGCTGCCTTTGCCCACCCCCTCGCCGCCACTCGTGACCGGGTGGTGGGGCACAGCGAGAGGGGAATCGCCAAGACTCGCGTCACCCCCCGCCACGCCGAGAGCCCCATGGCCAATGTGGTGGCCGATGCCATGCTCGCCGCCACGGCCCAGGGCGGTTCGGTGGCCGCCTTCGTGAATATCGGCGGGGTGCGCGCCGGCATCGAGCCAGGTCCCATCACCTACGGGCAGGCGGTGACGGTCCAGCCGTTTGCCAACACCCTGGTGCAACTGGACCTCAGCGGCTCGGAGCTCGCCAGCGTGCTGGAGGAGACCCTCGGGTCGCTGCCGGAGAGCAGCGCCGGGCTCCTCTGCCCTTCCCACGGGACCTCCTACGTGATCGATCTCGGCAAACCTCCCGGCCAGCGGGTGACGCAGCTCATGGTGGCCGGCAAGCCCGTCGAGTCCGAGCAGGTCTACCGGATCACCGTCCCCAGCTTCCTGGCAGCTGGCGGCGACGGGCACGCGAAACTGGCGCAGGCCAATCGCCGCCGCTACGACACCGGGACGCTGGATATCGACGCCTTTGTGGCCTACCTCCAGGCCCACGATCCGACCGACGGAACCCTGGAGGGGCGGGTCACGGTGGTGGGCACGCCCACACCGTAGCCGTGCAGGGCAGCGGGGAACTTTGCGGTGTGCCGGCGGCACCCTCGAGCGAGCGCGTCCTTGGCTCCTTGGCTTGACAAAATCTAAGATTATAGGTATTCTTCATTCGTGACGGCAGTGCTTGCGCCGCTGCGCAGCATGGGGCTGCGGCCGCACCAGGAACTATGCTGATGTGTACGGATCGGGGTGTGGGGACGAGGGGGAACCCGCCGCGGCGGGTGAGCCCCCGAAACCCCGTGGGCAGGAGAGAGCGTCGTCGGGAGGCGATGCGGAAAGGAGAGACACGATGGAACAGATGAACGAGACAACTTCGATAGCGATGCCGCGTATCGGCGACAAGGCGCCGGCCTTCAAGGCGGTGACCACACAGGGGGAAATCGACTTCCCCAAACAGTTCGAGGGGAGCTGGGTGATCCTCTTCAGTCATCCGGCCGACTTCACGCCCGTCTGCACGTCCGAGTTCATGACCTTCGCCACGCTGGAGGGGAAGTTCGCAGAGCTCAACTGCAAGCTGGTGGGGCTGTCGGTGGACGGGCTGTACAGCCACATCGCCTGGCTGCGGACGATCAAGGAGAAGATTGCGTACAAGGGCATGAAGAACGTGGAGGTGACCTTCCCCCTCATCGAGGACATCACCATGGAGGTGGCGCGGAAGTACGGCATGATTCAGCCGGGGGAGAGCACCACCAAGGCGGTGCGGGCCGTCTTCGTCATCGACCCCAAGGGCATCATCCGCGCCATCATCTACTACCCCTTGAGCCTGGGGCGCAACTTCGACGAGCTGCTCCGCATCCTCGTGGCACTCCAGACCGCGGATGCTTTCCAGGTGGCCACGCCGGCCGATTGGCGGCCTGGCGACGAGGTGATCGTGCCGCCGCCCGGTTCCTGTGGTGTCGCCAAGGAGCGAGTGGAGGGCAAGCAGGAGGGGATCACCTGCCACGACTGGTTCTTCTGCACGAAGAAGCTCAGCCAGGACGAGATCTTCAAGACGATTCGGCGCACGTAGTGGCGAGGGCCGACACGTGGCGCCCTGCTGGCGCAAAGTTTCGGGCCGCGCCTCGGGATGGGGCGCGGCCTGCTGCTCCTCCCGCGCAGCTTGCCCCGCTGTCGAGGTCGCCCCGAAGGTCGGGCCTGGACGGACCTGGCCGCCAGGAACAGGGGGGCCACGAGGACCCCGTAGCGACACTGTGGTAGGAATCTGCTCACGTGCCTCCTCCTTCCCGCTGGACGTGGGAGCCTCTACAATCGCACCGCCGGCCAGCACAGCAGGACGGGAGCGGAGGCTCCCTGGCCGGCCCCGCTCGCGGGGAGGTGGCAAGGGGGTTCGCCAGCTTCGAGCGGTGCAGCCTTCGGGGAGGCGTTATGGTCCGGTACTGGTGCGCGCTTCTGTGCAGTGTGGGGGTAGCGGCGGCGGGAGTGGCGGCAGAGACTTCGGTTTCAGCGGAGGCGAGCGCGGCTGTGGTGGCTGCGGTGCGCGAGTTCGTGGACGGCTGGGCTGCGGGCGATGCCCTGCGCGTGCAGCGGGTCCTGCACCCCGAGCTGGTGCGGCGCTCCCTGGTGGTGCTACCGGACGGCCGGGAGGAGTTGCAGAACGTCACGGCCGACCAGCTGGTGGCGGTGGCCACCTCGCGGAAGGGGGCCAAAGTGGCGGCATCGCCGCGGGGCGAGGTGACGGTGCTGGAGGTGAACGGTGCCCTCGCCACGGCAAAGGTGGCCTCGCCGGGCTCGGTGGCACTGCTCCACCTGGTGCGGCTCAACGGGGAGTGGAAAATCGTGGACATGGTCTCGAGGCCAGCTGGAGTCGGTGGGGAGACGAACCCGCTGCTCGGGGAGTGGCACACGCCCTTTGGTGCGCCGCCCTTTGGTGAGATCAGGCCGGAGCACTTCCTCCCGGCTTTCCAGGAGGCCATCCGGCGCCACGACCAGGAGCTGGCAGCGATTGCTAGCAACCCGGCCGAGCCCACCTTTGCCAACACCGTGGCTGCGCTGGACGATTCGGGCGAGCTCCTCGCCCGTGTGAACAACGTCTTCGGGGTGCTGTCCAGCGCCGAGACCAACGAGCAGCTCCAGGCGGTGGAGGCGCAGGTCAAGCCAATGCTTGCCGCCCACGCCGACGACGTGTACCTCAACAAGGCGCTGTTTGCACGCGTCGAGGCGGTGTACCGGCAGCGCCAGCGGCTGCACCTGAACGCCGAGGAGGCGATGTTGCTGGAGCGCACCTACCGCCGCTTTGTGCGGGGTGGCGCCAAGCTCTCGCCGGAGCAGAAGGAGCGGTTGCGCGCCATCAACGCTGAGCTGTCGCGCCGCATCGTGAAGTTCTCCGAGAACCTCCTGCGCGAAACCAACGAGTACCGCCTGGTGGTGGAGGATCGCAGCCGACTCGCCGGTCTCCCCGAGGACCAGGTGGCGGCGGCTGCTGCAACGGCAAAGGAGGCAGGACTTGCTGGGAAGTGGGTGTTCACCCTCAAGGCCCCCAGCGTCTGGCCGTTTCTCCAGAGTGCAGCGGATCGGGAGTTGCGGCGGCAGCTCCTCACCGCCTACAGCCAACGGTGCGACCATGGCGGTGCCACCGACAACAAGGAGATCTTTGCCACCATTGTGGCGCTGCGGGCCGAAAAGGCGCGACTCCTAGGCTACCCCACCTGGGCCGACTTCGTGCTGGAAGAGTACATGGCCAAGACGCCGGCCACCGTTTACACCTTCCTGGAGCAGTTGTGGCGGCCGGCCCTTGCCAAGGCCCGGGCAGAGGCGGCGGAGCTGCAGGCGATGATCGAGGCCGAGGGGGGGACTTTTCGGCTGGAGCCGTGGGACTGGCGCTTCTACTCGGAGAAGGTGAAGAAGGCCAAGTACGACCTGGACGAGGAGGCGATCCGCCCGTACCTGGCCCTGGATAACGTGCGGAACGGCGCCTTTACCCTGGCCCACAAGCTGTACGGCGTGAACTTCACCCTGCGGCCGGAGGTGCCCGTGTACCACCCCGAGGTGCAGGTGTACGAGGTGACCGAAGCAGACGGTAAGCACATCGGTCTCCTGTACCTGGACTACCACCCCCGCCCCGGCAAGCGGGGCGGGGCGTGGTGCGCCAGCATCCGCGACCAGTGGATCAAGGATGGCACCTTCGTCACCCCCATCGTGTACAACGTGGGGAACTTTTCGAGGCCCAGCGGCGATGCGCCAGCACTCCTCAGCGTGGACGAGGCGGAAACGCTCTTCCACGAGTTCGGCCACGCCCTGCACTTCCTCTTCTCGGCTTGCCGCTTCCGGGGCAGCGCCACGGTCGCCCAGGACTTCGTGGAGCTGCCGAGCCAGATCATGGAGAACTGGGTGTTCGAACCCAAGCTCCTCGAGCTGTACGCCCGCCACTTCCAGACCCAAGAGCCCATGCCGGCGGAGCTCGTGGCCAGGATTCGCCGCGCCGCCACGTTCAACCAGGGGTTCGCCAACACCGAGTACCTGGCTGCTGCGCTCCTGGACATGGACTGGCACACGCTCACCACCACCCAGCCCCAGGACGTGACCGCCTTCGAAGCGGCGAGCCTGCAACGGTGGGGGCTCATCCCGGAAATCCTGCCGCGCTACCGCACGACCTACTTCCTCCACTCGGCGGACGAGTACTCCGCTGGCTACTACAGCTACATCTGGAGTGCGGTGCTGGACGCCGATGCGTTCCAAGCGTTTGTGGAAACCGGCGACGTGTTCGATCGGGCCACGGGGACGCGCCTGCGCGAACTGCTGTCGCGAGTGGGCAGCGAGGACCCGATGGAGCTCTACAAGCGCTTCCGCGGGCGGGAGCCGAAGGTAGACGCGCTCCTGGCCAAGCGTGGCTTGAAGTGACGGGGGAGAAAATTGCAGTCATCCTGAGGCCGCGCTTCCCCCTTTCGTCATCCTGAGGCCGCGCCTACCCTTGCAGTCATCCTGAGGCCGCGCAGCGGCCGAAG
>JACADV010000097.1 GCA_013388425.1 Thermoanaerobaculaceae bacterium
ACCCTTCGGCGCTGACGCGCCTCAGGGTGACGGGGGAGTAAGGCCGTCATCCTGAGCCTGCGCCTATCCCTGCCGTCATCCCGAGGCCGCGTAGCGGCCGAAGGATCCCGTCCAAGCTGGAGCGCCGGCATTGCGCCGCCGGGCTGCCAGCCCTGTCGAGACCCTTCGGCGCTGACGCGCCTCAGGGTGACGGGGGAGTAAGGCCGTCATCCTGAGCCTGCGCCTATCCCTGCCGTCATCCTGAGGCCGCGCAGCGGCCGAAGGATCCCGTCCAAGCTGGAGCGCCGGCATTGCGCCGCCGGGCTGCCAGCCGTGTCGAGACCCTTCGGCGCTGACGCGCCTCAGGGTGACGGGGGGAAGGGGACGGGCTCAGGGTGACCGTCTCCGGGTCCGCGGGGAGGGAGGCCCGGGATTCCCCTCGACCAACGTGTTTGACAGGAAAGGCCCAGTGTGCTATAAGCTTATCCCCTTGGACGGAAGGGCGGTTGGGGGAGTCATGTACGCGATCGTCGAAGCAGGAGGCAAGCAGTACCGAGTCGAGGTGGGGCAACGCTGTCGGGTCGAGCGGATTTGGACCGAGGCCAAGCCGGGGGACTCGGTGGTATTCGAGCGGGTCTTGGTGGTGCGCGACGAGCACACGGTGAAGGTGGGCAAGCCGCTGGTGGCGGGGGCCAGCGTCAAGGCGACGCTACTGCGCCCGCTGCGCGATGCCAAGGTCATCGTGTTCAAGAAGAAGCGCCGGAAGGGGTACCGCAAGACGCGCGGGCACCGGCAGGACCTCTTCGAGGTTCGCATCGACGCCATCGAGGCGTGAGGAGACGGTATGGCTCACAAGAAGGGACAGGGGTCGAGCCGGAACGGACGCGATTCCAACGCCCAGCGCCTGGGCGTCAAGCGCGGCGATGGGCAGGTGGTGACGGCAGGGACGATCATCGTGCGGCAGCGGGGTACCCGGTGGAAGCCCGGGCCGGGAGTGGGCCGGGGCGGCGATGACACCCTGTTCGCCACTGTCCACGGGCGGATCCGCTTCCGGGATCGCGGCCGCCTGGGGCGCTTCGTCAGCGTCGAACCAGTTTCCTGATCGGGCGGCAGCCGCCGGCCACACTCGATGTTTCTCGATGAAGTCCACATGTTCGTGACTGCCGGGGACGGCGGGCGCGGGTGCGTGAGCTTTCGCCGCGAGAAGTTCGTGCCGCGCGGGGGGCCCAACGGCGGGGACGGTGGGCGAGGGGGATCCGTGGTGGTGCGCTGCTCGGCGCACTACTCCACCCTGGCCCATCTCTACAACCGGCACCACGTCACCGCTGGGCGGGGGGAGCACGGGCGGGGCTCCAACGAGAGCGGGGCGGCGGGCGCCGATGTGGTCATCGAGGTGCCCTGCGGCACGGTAGTGCGCGATCTCGACTCCGGCGAGGTGCTGGGCGATCTCGTCCACGACGGCGAGGAGTGCGTGGCGGCCCGGGGCGGCCGCGGTGGCCGCGGCAACCAGCACTTTGCCACCTCCACGCGGCAGGCGCCGCGCTTTGCCGAGGAGGGCGAGCGGGGGGAGGCGCGCCACATTGCCCTGGAGTTGAAGCTGATCGCCGATGTGGGGCTGGTGGGGCTGCCCAACGCGGGCAAGTCCACGCTCCTGTCGCGCATCTCCAAAGCCAGGCCGCGCATCGCCGATTACCCCTTCACCACCCTCACGCCGCACCTGGGCGTGGTGAGCGTGGACGGCGGGGAGCGTTCCCTGGTGGTGGCCGACACCCCTGGTCTGATCGAGGGGGCGCACCGGGGAGCGGGGCTGGGGCACCGCTTCCTCCGCCACATCGAGCGCTGCCGGGTGTTGCTCCACCTGGTGGACCTGGCGGCGGACACCGTGCTGCGGCACGATATTGCCGTGCTCCGCGCCGAGCTGGAATCGTACGGTGCCGGGCTCGCGCAGCGGCGGTTCCTCCTCGTGGGCACCAAGTTGGATGCCGCCCAGAAACCTGCAGCGCGGCGCCGGCTGGAGGAGGCGGCCCGCGAGCTGGGCGTGGGCTGGGTGGCCATTTCGGCGGTGACCGGGGAGGGTCTGGAGGAGCTCGTGAACGCCATGTTTGCGTTGGCGGCGGCACCGTGAGGCGCCTCGCCGCCTTTGGCGGTTCCTTCGACCCCGTGCACCGCGGCCACACCCAGGGGGCCAGGCACGCCCTGGCATCCCTCCAGCTGGACCTGGTGATCTTCGTACCGGCAGGGTGCCCGCCGCACAAACTGGGCGAACCCCTCACCCCCTTCTGCCATCGCTTTGCCATGCTGGCGTTGGCGCTGCGGGAGGAGGAGCGGTTTGTCATCTCTCCGGTCGAGCAGCAGGTGGAGGGGCCAACTTTCACGGTGGACACCATCCAGCGGCTGCGCACCCAGTTTCCCGGGGATCGCCTGTTCTTCCTGATGGGGAGCGACTCCTTCGCGCAGATCACCACCTGGCACCGCTGGCGCGAGCTCCCCGATCTCGCCACCCTCGTGGTGCTGTGGCGGCCCTGGGGCCACCGCGATTGGGGGGAAGTGCCGGTGCCGGAGGAGTTCCGCCCCCGGCTGGTGCGGATGCCGCAGGCGGCGAGCGCTGGGGCGCAGCTCGCCGAGGGGAGCATCCTCCTCCTCGACAACGATCCCGTGGAGGTCGCGGCCAGCGACCTGCGCGAGCGGCTGCGGCGGGGGGAGTGGCCGGGGGACCTGGTGGATGCTGCTGTGCTCTCCTACGCGCGCAAGCACCGGCTGTACCATGAGAAGGGACACGATGGACGCTAGGCTCTTCGACCTCATCCGGGTGGCGGCCACGGCGCTGGAGGAGAAGAAGGCATTCGAGATCGTGGTGCTCGACGTGTCGCTGCGCACCTCCATCGCTGACGCCTTCATCCTCTGCTCGGTCAGTTCGCTCCGGCAAGCGCAGGCGGTGGCTGACGCCGTGGACCAGGCGCTGTTGGCTTGCGGTCGGCGCGCCCTGTCGGTGGAGGGGTACCACGGGAGCGGGTGGTTGCTCATGGACTACGGCGACTTTGTGCTCCACATCTTCCTCGAAGAACGGCGAGAGTACTTTGCCCTCGAGCAGCTGTGGGGCGACGCCCCGGACATCACCGCCAAGCTACGCGCGGCTGCACCGTGAAACGGCTCTTTGCGACTCGCAACCGCACCGTTGCCCAGCTCGCCCGCTCGCTGGCGCAGGTGGCCGCCACCGAACTGCCGGTGCTCCTGGAAGGGGAGACGGGCACGGGGAAGAGCTGGGTGGCGCAGCGCATCCACCGGGCGAGCCGGCCTGGGTTGCCGTTTGTGGTGGTGGATTGCGGCAGCATTCCGGAGGGCCTCTTCCCCGCGGAGGTGTTCGGTCACGTGGCCGGCGCTTTCACCGACGCGAGGCGTGCGCGGGTGGGGGTGCTGGCGCGGGCAGCAGGGGGGACGGTGGTGTTGGATCGCCTCGACGTGCTGCCAGGGGGGGCCCAGGTGAGCCTGCTGCGCGCCCTGGACGAGCGCCGCTTCACGCCGCGGGGGGGGGCGGTGCCGGTGGCGCTGCGGGCCAGGATCGTGGCGCTGGTGGGCGCTGGCGTGACGGCCGCCGTGGCCGATGGGCGGTTGCGGGCCGACTTGTTCCACCGCGTGGCTGGTTTCCACGCGACGCTGCCACCGCTGCGCGAGCGGGTGGAGGACATCCTCCCCTTTGCCCGAGCGTTCCTGCGCCGCGAGGGGCGGCGCAGCGGGCGGCTCTTTTCCCTGACGCAGGAGGCGGAAACGGCCCTCCTGGCCCACCCCTGGCCGGGGAACTTCCGGGAGCTCGCCACGGTGCTCACCCGGGCCTGTCTCGACTGCCCCAGCGGTACCATCACGGCGGCACTCCTCGGGCTCCGCACGGACTGGGATGGCTACGCCAGTCGGGCGGCGGCTCCAAGGCTCACCCTGCGCGAGATGATGCAACGCTACGCCCTGCAGGTCCTGGCACAGGAGGGCGGGAACGTGTCGCGCGCTGCCCGCTCCCTGGGCATCTCCCGCCGCACCCTGCTGCGCTGGCGGGAGGGGCGGTGAGGGAGATCCTGCTGCTCTGGGTGGGGCGGCGGGGGGAAGCGGAGCTGGAGCGGGTGGCCACGGAGTACCGCCGCCGCATCGAGCGCCACGTGGCCGTGGCCGAGGTCCGGATCCGCCCGGAACCGGGGCGCGCCGGCGATCCGGTCCGCGCCCGCGCCCAGGAGGGGGAGCGCATGCGGGAGCACCTGCGCCCCACCGACCTCCTCTTTGCCCTGGACGAGCACGGCACGGAGCGAACCACCCTGGAACTGGCCGAGGTGCTGCGCACGCAGCTTGCGCGCGGCAGGGTCGTCTTCCTGCTCGGTTCGGATCTCGGCCTGGACCCCCGCCTCGTGGCCGCGGGGGAGAGCCTGGCCCTCTCGCGCCTGACCCTCTCGCACCAGCTTGCCCGAGTGGTGCTGCTCGAGCAGCTCTACCGCTGCTTCGATCTGCTGGCAGGGGGCGCCTACCACCGCGGCGAGCTGCCCACCCCAGGGTATAATGTGCCGCGACGGAGGCGTCGGTGAAGGCAGCGATCGATCTGAAGCTGGTGCGCACCAGGCTGGAGACGAAACGGGCCGAGCTCCTGGAGGGGGTGGCACGGGCCCGGGAGATCGGTGCAGTGGAGACGGATGCGGGTGCGCCCGATATTGCCGACCGCGCCACCAGCGCGTTTACCCGCGAGTTCTCCTTTTCCCTCTCGGAGAACGAGAGCCACCTGCTCCGCCTCATCGACGAGGCCCTCGCCCGCCTCGACAACGGTCGCTACGGGATCTGTGTCCACTGCGGCGGGAAGATCGAGCCACAGCGGCTCAACGCCGTCCCCTGGGCCCGGCACTGCATCGCATGTCAAGAACTGCAGGATCAGGGCGAGATCTGACGCTTCCCCCCCTTGCCCTGGTCGTATGTCCTGACGACTACCTCCTCGAACGGGCCCGCATCCAGCGCGAGAGTGCGTGGCAGGAGGCGCACCCCCAGGGGGAGCTGGTCACCTTTTCCGAAGCACCGCTGGCTGCTACCCTGCTCGCCGAGCTGTCCACCCCCTCCCTCTTTGCCGCTGAGCGCCTCCTGGTGGTGCGAGAGGCCGCGGCCTATCTCTTTGGCAACGAGCAGGCCCGGTTGGAGGGCGAGGCGCTGGCCCGCGGCCTGGAGCGCTTCTCCTTCCCCGGCGTCTGGCTCCTCCTCACCGCCACCGGGAGCATGGCACCCGCTGGGCCTCTGGCCGAGGTGGCGGCGCGGCGGGGCGAGGTGGTGTTCCTGGAGTTACCCCCCCCGCCCAAACCCTGGGAAGAGGGTGTCGTGCTGTCGGCTTCACAGCGGCGGCTCCTGGAGGAGATCGTTCTCGAATCCGCCCCGCAACTGCGCGGCAAGGACGAGGTGATCGAGGCGCTGTGCGAGATGCACGGTTTCAAGCCGCGGCAACTGAGTCAAACCGCCCGCCAGCTCGTCCAGCTCGAGGAAGTGACGGTGGCGGCGGTGCACCAACTGGCCGGCCCCGGGGAACGGTCGATCTCCGAGCTGGAGGACATGCTGATCGCCGGCGATGGGCACCGGGCGACCCAGTTCTTCGCCGTTCTGGTCCGCGGCGGCGCCCTCGTGAGCTGGCGGGGCGATGCAGTGGGCGAGAGAGGGCTGGGGCGTGTGCTAGGCGGCGCCACGGCGCGGCTTCTGCGCCAGGCGCTGGCGGTACGTGGCCACGCCCAGCGCGCCGGGCTGAGCCGGGAGCTAGACCCCCGCCTGTGTGCCCAGGAGCGGTGGTACAACGCTACGTTCCGAGCGAGGCTCCTCGCTCCCCTGCAGCAAGAGATCGCTGCCCATCCCGCCTCGCCGGTGGCGGGTCTGAGCCCTTGGGTGCTGCACCGCCTCTTCCGGCTTGCTGCCCGCTACGACGAGAACGCCCTCCTGCGGGGCCTGGTGGCGCTGGAGCGGTCCGAGGCCGAACTGGCGGAAGGGCAGCAGGCGCTGGCGGCGGTGGCGGCTGTTGTGCTGGAGCTCCTCGCTACCGGGGGCGGTGCAGGAGCGCGTAGAGCTCGCGCCGGCTGAGGCCGAGCCTTTGGGCCACGAGCCGGCGCGCCTCGGCGGGGGAGAGGCCGGTGGCGAGGGCAGCCTCCACCGCCCTGGCCGCCTCCTCGCCTGTCACGGCGCGTGGCGCCGGGGCGGGGGGTGGAGCCACCACCAGGGTGTACTCCCCCCGGGGGGTCCGGGCGCTCGAGCCGCGGGCCAGCGCCTCCAGGGTACCCCGCTCGGCCCGCTCGTGCAGCTTGCTCAGTTCGGCGAGGAGCACGGCTTCCCGCGTCGGGCCCAAACCCTCGGCGCAGGCGGCCAGTTCCACGCCAAGACGGTGGGGCGAGAGGAACAGCACCAGGGTGTGGGGGAGGGAGCCGTAGGCGGCCAGGGTCCGGCGCCGGGCTGCGGGGGAAGGGGGCAGGAACCCCACGAAGGTGAAGGGGTGCGGTGGGAGGCCAGCTACCGACAGGGCGGCGGTGATGGCGCTCGGCCCCGGGACGCAGCGCACAGGGATGGTCGCCTCGCGGCAGGCGCGGACGAGGCGGTACCCGGGGTCGCACACCAGCGGCGTGCCGGCGTCCGACACCAGGGCGATGGAGGCCCCAGCCTTAAGGGCAGCGAGCAGACTCGGCACTACCCGCGACTCGTTGTGATCGTGCAGCGAGCGCGTGGGCGTGCCGATGCGAAAGTGGGTGAGGAGGGGGCGCAGACGCCGCGTGTCCTCGGCGACGATCAGCGCCACCTGGGCGAGCACGCCAGCGGCGCGCGGGGAGAGATCGCCCAGGGTGCCGATGGGGGTGGCCACCACGTAGAGCGTGCCCGGCGCCACCGGCGCTGGCGAGGCAGGGGGGGCGAGCGCCGCGGGCGCGGCCGCGGGAGGTTGCCCTCTCTCCCCCGCCCCCCGTCTCATGCCTCGGGATTGCGGGGGAGGATGCGGTCCACGTTGACGCAACTGGCGGAAACCCGCGCCACCACGGTGGGCCGCCACTTGAAACGGGAGTGCCGGTAGGCACGGAGGACCGCGTCCACGAGCTGCTGGGGGAACCCCGCCGCCACCAGCTGATGGCGCCCCATGCCCAGCTCGTGGTGGCGGTAGAGGATGGGGTCGGCGTCGCGGTACTCGAACCCCAGCTCGCCGGCATCGGTCTGGCCTGGCCAGAGGTCCGCGGTGGGAGGCTTTTCCACCACCACCTCCGGCACGCCGAGGTGGCGGGCGAGGGGGAAGATGTGGGTCTTCCACACGTCGCCCAGGGGGTTCACCGAGGCGGCGGAATCGCCAAAGAGGGTGGAGTAGCCCAGCAAAATCTCCGACTTGTTGCTGGTGCCCAGCACCAGGGCCCCGCTGCGGCGGGCACGATCGAAGAGGGCCACCATGCGGAGGCGGGCGGCCAGGTTGCCCAGTCGCACCCGGTCCTGGCCAATGTCGAGGGTGGCAGTGAGGGCGCGCACCGGCTCCGAGAGGTCCACCACCTCCAGGGGGAGGGCAAAGGTCTCGGCCACCAGCCGGGCGTGCTCCAGACTCTCGGCACTGGAGGAGGGGGCCGGCAGGGCAAGAGAAGTGACGCGATGGGCACCCACGGCCCGGGCGGCCAGGGCTGCTGCCACCGCCGAGTCCACCCCCCCGGACAACCCCACCACGTAGCCAGAAAGCCCCGAGGCGCGCAACTCCTCGGCCAGGAAGGCCTGGAGGGAAGTGGCCAGCAGCGGTATGTGGACTGCCGGCAGCTCACCCATGCTCACCCTCCAACGCTGCCCGCCACAGCTCCAGCCGCTCGCTCTGGGGGATGGGGTGGAGGCTGCGGGTGTACCGCACCGCTGGCAGCGAGAGGTCGACCAGGAGCAGGGATTCCTCCAGCGCCGGGGCGGGATCCACGAGCCTGGCGCCGCGGGCGTCCACCGCCCAGCTTCCCCCGGCGAACAGGACCCCCTCCTCCCACCCGCAGCGGTTGGCGAAGAGGACCGGTGTGACGGTGGTGGCGGCAATGGCGGTGACGATGGCGTGCCAGCGTCGCAGGCCGGCTGGTTGGTCCCCCGCGTCCAGTTCGGTGGGCCCTCCCGCCACCAGGAGGAAGGCGTCCACCTGCTGGCGCGCGAGCAGCACCGCCGAGGAGAGGTGCCAGGCATCCTCGCACAGCAACACGCCGAAGGTTCCCAGAGCCGAGCGGAGCGGGGCAAGGGAGCGACCGGGCACGAAGTAGCGGCCCTCGTCGAACATCCCGTAGGTGGGCAGGTACAGCTTCTCGTGCACCGCCCGCACCGCCCCGTCCTCCAGGAGGAGCGCTGCGTTGACGATCCCGCCCCCCTGCCGGCGCAGCGGGACCCCCACCAGCAGGGCGAGATCGCGGCTCGCCTCCAGCAGTGGCGCCAGGCGTGCGTCTCCCAATTCGAAGGCCAGCTCGTGCACGCCGTGGGCCAGGAGGTAGCCGGTCAGGGAGAGTTCCGGGAACACCACCAGCTGCGCCCCCGCTTCCCGCGCCCGCTGTGCCATCTCCAGGTGGCGCGAGAGGTTGGAGGCGAGCTGGCCGGGGCAGGTGGCGATTTGCGCCAGGGCCACGCGAATCTCGCCCGCAAGCCGTGTCCCCGTCACACGGCGAGTGTACCATGGGGCCATGTGGGCCGCCGTTGTCCTGGCTTGCCTCGCCGGTGTCGAAGTGGAACGGGTCGTGGCCCTGGTGAACGGGGTGGCGGTGCTGCAGTCGGACGTGGAACTGGCCATGGCAGCCCAGCTCGTGCCGCGCCAGGAGGGGGAGGGGGAAGGGGCCTACCGCAAGGCGGTGGCGGAAGCGCTGGTCCAGCTCGAACTACGCTGGCAGGATCTGGAGTCCTCGGGGGCAGCCACCCAGCTCCACCCCGACCTGCCTGCCGCCTGGGCCAAGGTGGTGCGGGCAGCGGGCGGCGAGACGGAACTGGCGCAGCGCCTTACGGCGTTGGGGTTGCCGGAGGCGCTCCTGCGGGAGCTGGTGCGACGCGCCGCGGTGGTGGAGACGTACGTGGCGCACCGCTTTGCCCCCTTTGCGCGGGTTTCCGAGGAGGAGATCGAGAAGTTCTGGCAGGGCGAGCTGGCGCCGCAGCTGCGGGCGCGGGGAGAGGCTGTCCCCGCACTGGAGGCGGTGCACTCGACCGTAGAGGCGATCTTGAGGGAGCGCAAGCTGGCCAGCGAGGTGGCGAGCTGGACGGCGGAGCTGGAGGCACGCGGGGAAGTGGTGCGCTACTTCTAGCGCGGTGTTGGCGCGGTTCCTGCTGCGAGGTGGCGTGCCAGCGCCGCCCCCTCCCGGACGGCCAGGACGTAGCCCAGGGTCTCTTGGTAGGGGATGGCCGCCACGAACAGGGGGTCGCTCGGTTCGTCCAGGAGCTCGTACCAGCTCGCCACTACGTCTTCGCCGGCGTTGTAGGCGCCCGCTACCAGCGGCAGCCGATGACACGCCCAGCGCGCGAGCCGCGCCACCTCCCGGGCTGCCAAAGTCAGGGCGAGCTGGCCATCCCACAGCTCCTCGGGAGTTGCGCCGAGTCTCCTCCCCGTTTCCGGAACGAGCTGCGCCACGCCCACCGCCCCAGCGGGCGAGTGGGCTGCGCGATCGAACCGTGACTCCCTGCGGATTACGGCAGCGAGCCACGCGGCGTTGGCACCCTCCCGGGCAGCTGCCGCCTGGACCGGTGCTGCAAGACCTTCCGGGAGGATCAAGGGCAGCAGGGGGTCGGGGACGAGCTCGGCTGGCACACCGCCCAGGGCCGCCCACAGGCGCTCCCCCAGGGAGAGGGCTGCGGGCCCGTTCCCCCAGCTCGCCAGCGCTGCCGCGCTCCAGGCCATCTCGGCCGGGGTGGCGGTGGGGAAGCGGTGGGGGTAGAGGGTCGCCGCCTCGGTGTCCAGACCCACCGCGACCAGGGCGGCGGCTGGCCCGCCCCAGGTGGCTGGAAGTGGCGGCGGACCGCCCAGCAGTGGTGCCCAGGCAGGATCGGCGGCCAGCGCCTGGGCGAGCCAGTGGCGGGCGGCGGCGGGTCCCCGAGCCACCGCTGTGGCGGCAAGCTCCTGCAGGGAACGCTTGGCGGTGAGGGCCGGTTCGCTCCCGGGAGGCTGCGCTGGGAGCAGGTCGAAGACCAGCCCGCGCCACGCCCCAGCCTGGGGATCGGCCAGGAGCCGGACGGCCAGCCGCTGGGCCTCTTCCCCCCTGCCGGCGGCCACGGCAGCGGCAAGGGCGAGGAGCCGTACCTGGGGGCGACGCTGCGGCAGCCGCTGGAGGAGGGTTCTCGCGGCTGCCACTCGACCCCGGGCGAGCAGCGCGGCTACCGCTCGTGGCCCCGCCACTGGCAGCACCGCGGGGGGGGCCCGACCCAGGAGCGTAACGGCTTCCTCGGCCCTCCCCGTGGCGACGAGGAGGCGGGCGCAGCCATCCCACCCCTCCACTTCCCCGGGTGCGGCCTGTCGCGCCACCTCCCACAACTCCAGCGCGGTCCCCCACTCGCCGAGGATCTGGGCGGTGCGGGCGCCCTGCACGGCGGCGGTGAAGCGCGCCTCGGCGTCGGTGGCCGCGGCGAGGGCCTCCTCGAAGCGGCGACGAGCCTCCTCCCAGCGGCCGAGTCGGTAGGCGGCCCGCCCGCAGAGGTACGCTAGGCGGGACGCGGCAACGGGGGGTGCGGTTCCAGCCCGGGCGGCGAGGAGCGCGTCCGCCTCGCGCCAGAACCCCCCGGCGAGCAGCACCTCGCCCACCAGGGCCACGGCCGAGGGCGGGAGCTCCGGCTGCTCGGCAAGCCAGCGGGCCACCGCCGTGGCTTCCCCGCCCTTTGGGTACTCGCGCAGGAACCGCAGCGCCGCTGCGCGATCTTGGGTGCGCAAGGCCCAGTGGGCAGAGAGGGCGCGGCGCAGCGAGGTGGGGAGGGGGCGGCCACGGTAGGCGGCCAGCTTCGCCAGGGGGAGCGTCTGGAAGGCGCGGCGGAGCATGTGCGCGGCAGCGTCCTGGTGAGCCTTGGGCACGCCCCGGCCCAGGAGGGGCTGGAGAAAAGGCCAGGGATCCTGGCTCCGCGACAGGAGCAGTTCACTGGCTTCCAGGCGGAGGGCTGCTGCCAGCTCGCCCGCCTGGGGCAGGGCGCTGCGCAGCAGGTTTGAGGCTGCCTCGAAGTCACCCTGCAGGCGCGCAGCGCGGGCAGCCGCCAGGGCCACGGCAGGGGGGAGGGGGTGGGGAGCGGCGGCAGCGAGGGTGCGCACCTCGGCCCAGCGCGCGAGACGAACGGCAGTGGCCAGCTCCGTTGGTGGTGGGAGGTCCGGAGCCATCACCCGGGCGGCCAGCGCAGCCCACGCCCACCCAGCACGTGCAGGTGCAGGTGGTGGACGCTCTGGCCGGCAGCTCTCCCCGAGTTGACCACCACTCGGTACCCCTCGGCAATGCCGCAGCGCCGCGCGGCTTCTGCCGCGGCAGCGAGGAGGGAGCCCAGGAGCTGCCGATCCTCCGGCTGGGTGGCCGCCAGGGAAGGGATGTGGCGGCGGGGGACCACGAGCACGTGCACAGGGGCCTGCGGGGCAATATCGTAAAAGGCCAGCACCTCGTCCGTTGCGAAGAGCATCCGGGCCGGTGCCTGGCCTGTGGCAATCCGGCAGAAGGGGCAATCGGTCACCGCCCCAGCATAGCAGCGCCTGGCATCTGCAGGCAGCGGGTCAGCGGTAGGGGCCGGGGTTGAAGCGGTGGATCTCCGCCCCCAGGGCGTTGAGCTTGGCCTCCATGGCCTCGTAGCCCCGGTCCAGGTGGTAGATGCGCTGCAGGATGGTCTCGCCCCGCGCCACCAGGCCCGCCAGCACCAGGGCGGCGGAGGCGCGCAGGTCGGAGGCCATGACCACCGTGCCGTCCAGGGTGACCGGCCCCTCCACGATGGCGCAGTCCCCCTCCACTTCGATGCGGGCCCCGAGGCGCTTGAGCTCCAGCACGTGCTGGAAGCGGTTCTCGAAGATGGCCTCGCGGATGCGGCAGCGGCCCTGGGCCTGGGTCATGAGGGTGAGGTACTGGGCCTGCAGGTCGGTGGCGAACCCTGGGTACTCGGCGGTGGTGACGGAGGTGGCGGCAAGGCACGTCACTGGGGGCACGTAGAGGAAGCCCTCGCCCACCTCTACCGCCACCCCCGCCTCACCCAGGGTGGCGAGGAGGGCGGTGAGGTGGGCCGGCTCGCACGCCCGCACCCGTACCCCGTCGCCCGCCAGGGCTGCGGCAATGACGTAGGTGCCTGCTTCGATGCGGTCGGGGATGACGCGGTGGTGCACGCCGGCAAGCCCCTCCACGCCGTGGATCTCGAGGGTGTCGGAGCCGATCCCCTGGATGCGGGCGCCCATGGCCACGAGCATGCGCGCCAGGTCGGCCACCTCGGGCTCGCGGGCGCAGTTGCGCAGCACCGTCACGCCCCGGGCTAGGGTCGCAGCCATGAGGAGGTTCTCGGTGCCGGTGACGGTGATGCGGGGGAAGGTGATGTCAGCCCCGTGCAGGCCGTAGGGTGCCTCGGCCACGATGTCCCCGTGTTCCAGAAAGAGGCGGGCGCCCAGGCGGGCCAGGGCCGCCAGGTGCAGGTCCACGGGCCGCGCGCCAATGGCGCAGCCGCCCGGCAGGGCCACCCGTGCCCGTCGGCGGCTCGCCAGCAGCGGGCCCAGCACGAGGATCGACGCCCGCATGGTGCTCACCAGCTCGTAGGGGGCGTGGAAGGCGGAGACGTCGCCCGCCAGTACGCTGGTCGAGCCGTTCTCGTGGTGGCAGGTGGCCCCCAGGGTGACGAGCACCTTCTCCATGGTGAGGATGTCGCGGACCCGCGGCAGGTTGCTGAGCGTCACCGGCTCGCGGGTGAGGAGGGTGGCCGCGAGGCAGGGGAGGGCAGCGTTCTTTGCCCCGGAGATTGTGACCTCCCCGCGCAGGCGCCGCCCGCCGACGATGCGAAACCGCTCCATGCGGCGGGAGTGTGGGTCCGCTCCAGCGGCCCGTCAAGGGTGCGGGGGAGTGGTGGGG
>JACADV010000098.1 GCA_013388425.1 Thermoanaerobaculaceae bacterium
CCACCCCCAACCGCCGCTGCTCCGCCAGCACGGCCGCCGCCACCCGCAGCACCGCCCGCGCCCGCTCCACCGCCGCCTCCTGGCCCAACTCCGCCAGCCGCTCCTCCACCGCCTCGGCGTGGGCCTCCTCAAAGCCTGCATCCAGAAGGTCCCGCACCGTGGCGAGGAGCGCTCCCCAGCCGTCGGCCAAGGGGGAAAACGTAGCGAGCAGCAGCGGCTCCTTCGCCGCCAGGCGGCGCACCAGCACGGGGAAGAGGGCACCGCCGCGCGGCAACGCCTCGCCCGCCCGCTCCAGCACGCCCACCGCCAACCCGTAGAGGGTGTTCACCTGGACGCCCACCACCGCCCCGGGGGGTTGCTGCACGAGCCGGGAGGCCAGGTGGCGCCGCAGGCTGGCGGAGGGAACGACCACCCGAACGGGCCAGCCCACGAGGCGCGGGTCGTGCCGAGCCGCGGCGGCAAGGTTTTCCAGCTCCCGGAGCAGGTACGCCTCGGCCGCACGGGGACCGCAAGCCACGACTACCCGCGAGCCCCCACCGCCTGCCGCTGCCAGCTCCCCTTGCTGCGCCTCCCACCCCGCCATGTGGGCGGAGTGTAGCGCGTTCCCTCCCGCCGCCTCCCCTACAGGGTGTACAGCCCGTCGTCGCGGGTGGGAGCCCCCACCCCTTCCCCCTCCCCCTCGCCCTCCCCCATCTCTGCCTCCAGCTGCGGCCCCAGCTCCTCCTCCAGCGCCTCCGGGTCTTCCCCCGCCTCCATGCGGCGGAACAGCTCGTCCATGGTGGGGGTGATGGGCTCTCCGGCAGCCGCGGCGAGCCGCCGCATCATGCGGGCCATCACGCGCGGGTTCTCGGCGTCCTCCTCCGACAGCTCCGAGGCCATTCGCATCGCCTCCCGCTCCAGCTCTGCTGCCCCAGCCTCGTCGGCCTTCCCCTCGCCCCCCTTGGGCCCTTCGGCGGCTGCCTTCCGCGTGGTGGCCACGGCAAAGGTGGAGGGAACGCGCTCCAGTTCCCGTGCCCCACAGCGGGGGCAGTCGGGGCGTCGCGACACCTCCCCCGAGAGAGAAAGGAAGCTGAAGATCCGATTGCACTTCCGACACAGGAACTCGAAGATCGGCACGCTACCCTCCTCGCCTCGCGCTTCTTGATTGTACCGTCGCTCCCCGACCCGCCAGGGAGGGGCGAGCCGGGGGCGCCGAAAACTAGTTGGCACTATTCCGACCTGTCGGCGAGTTATTTGAAGATAATTCGCCAAGCCATGGGAATTGGCGTCGTATTGTCGATGGTTTTGTACTGCTTGACACAGGGTTTCATACTCTCGGTACCCGATACGGCGGGCGGAGGAGGGAACCATGGACCTCGCACCGGGCGTTCAGCACTACGTGGATCGCGCCAAGGAAGAGATGCGGGCACGGGCCGAGGCAATTGCCGAGGCGAAGAAGTGGCGCTTCGACACCATCGCGGTGCACGGCCTGTACACCGTGGAGGAGGCGCTGTCGCGCAACCAGGGCGCCATCATCGAGCCAATGGTGATGGCCACGTCGCAGGCCTACCGCGACGCGGACGAGATGGAGGCGGCCCTCGCCTACCTCATCCCTACCTGGTGCTACGCGCGCATCGCCAACCCCTCCGTGTACTACCTGGAGTGGACCCTGGCGCTCCTGGAGGGCTACGGCTTTGCGGGGGAGACGTCGTGCTGCGCCACCTCCTCGGGCATGGCGGCAATCATGTCCGCCGTGGAGCCGTTCCTGGTGCGATGGCCGGGCAAGCTCACCGAACCGGTGAACTTCGTGTCCTCGTGCCAGGTATACGGCGGCACCTTCCGGCAGTTTTCCGTGCGGCAGCGGGAGAAGGGCAACGAGGTGCGCTGGGTTCGCCACCCCGAGAACCTCGAGGAGTGGGCCGCCTGCATCGACGAGCACACCCGCTTCCTCTACGGTGAGCTGCCCTCCAACCCCAACATTGCCTTCTTCGACATCGAGGCGGTGGCCAAGCTGGCCCACGCCCACGGGATCCCCCTCATCGTAGACGCCACCGTGGCCACACCGGCGCTCATGCGGCCCCTCCTCCACGGGGCCGATATCGTCGTCCACTCGGCCACCAAGAGCATGACCGCCTCAGGCTTCGGCATCGCCGGCGCCCTCATCGCCCGCAAGCACCTGGTCACCAACATTCCCAACGACGCCCTGCGGGAGGACTTCGCCTCTTACGTGAAGTTCCTCCCCAACCGGGACAACGGCCCCAACATCTCGCCGATCCAAGCCATCCTCACCCTCAACGACCTGCGCACCCTGCGCCCGCGCATGGACCGCCTCTCCCGCTCCTCCCAGCAGGTGGCCGAGTTCCTGCACCAGCACCCCAAGGTGGAGCGGGTGGACTACCTGGGTCTGCCCGATCACCCCCTGCACCAGCTGGCGAGCCGCTACATGGTGCTGGCCGATTCGGAGGTGGATCCGCTCTACCGGGCGCCGGTGAACCGCTACGGCCACCTCATGTCGTTCCGCATCCGGGGCGGAGCCGCTGCGACCCGCCGCTTCTTCGACGCCCTCCGGCGCATCTACCGCGCCACGGATCTGGGCCGCATCAAGTCGGTGGCCACCATCCCTGCCATCTCCACCCACCAGCAGCAGGGGGAGGAGGGACGGGCCCTGGCCGACATCCCCCCCAACCAGGTGCGGCTGTGCGTGGGCGGGGAGCACCCGGCGGATATCATCGCCGATCTGGAGCAGGCGCTGGCGCGAGCCTGAGGGAACGGCCTCAGCGGACCTTCTGCACCTTCTCCAGGTCCTCGGTGCGCCCCAGCAGCACGAGCACGTCGGTGTCGTGGATCGCCACCTCGGCAGCCGGGGCCAGCGCCAGCTCGTCCTTGAGCACGTTGCGGATGGCAATGACGTGCACGTGGTAGCGCTGGCGGATGTTGAGCTCCGCCAGGGTGTGGCCGACGAACGATTCGGGTGCCGCCAGCTCGATGATGGAGTACTCCGGTCCCAGCGAGATGTAGTCCAGGAGGTTGCCGGAGGAGAGGCGCTCCGCCAGGCGCACCGCCATGTCCCGCTCCGGGTACACCACCTCGTCCACGCCCAGCGCCTCGAGGATCTTGCCGTGGTCGCTGTTCACGGCACGGGCCACCACGCGCACCCCCAGCTCCTTGCAGTAGAGGGCGGCGAGGGTGGAGGCCTCCAGCCGCTCCCCCACCGAGATGATCACCATGTCGAAGTCCTTCAGCCCCAGGGCGCGGAGCTGCGCCTTGTCGCGCACGTCCACTTCCGCCACCTGGCTGACCCGGTCGCGGATCGACTGGAGAATCTCGCTCTCCGAGTCCACGGCCAGCACGTCGTTCCCCAGCTCATAGAGCCTCATGGCGAGATGCGAGCCGAACCGGCCCACACCCACCACTGCAAACTTCCCCATGGCCCCTCCTCCGCCTCGCGGCCACGTGGGGCATTATCGCACCGCGACACCCCACCAGCTGCCCCGCGAGAGCACCAACGCTCTCACCGGCGCGGGTGCTGGATCTGGGCCTGCGCTGCCGCGAGCCGGGCGATGGGAACGCGGAACGGGGAGCACGACACGTAGTCCATCCCCACCCGGTGGCAGAACTCCACCGAGGAGGGCTCGCCCCCGTGCTCGCCGCAGATCCCCACCTTGAGCTTGGGGCGGGTGGCGCGGCCGCGTTGGATGCCCATCTCCACGAGCTGACCCACCCCCTCGCGGTCCAGGACCTGGAACGGGTCGGCGGGGAGGATCTTCTTCTCCAGGTAGTCGGGGACGAAGCCGCCGATGTCGTCGCGCGAGAAGCCGAAGGTCATCTGGGTGAGGTCGTTGGTGCCAAAGGAGAAGAACTCTGCCGTGGCGGCAATCCGGTCGGCGGTGAGGCAGGCCCGGGGGATCTCGATCATCGTCCCGTACAGGTGCTCGATGCGGCTCATGCCGTAGCGGGCGCACACCTCGTCGTGCACGCGGCGGGCAATCGCCAGCTGGTTGTCCAGCTCCGCCACCGTCCCTACCACTGGCACCATGATCTCCGGGAACACCTGCTTCCCCTCCTGGAGGAGCTCGGCAGTGGCTTCGAAGATGGCGCGGAACTGCATCTCGGAAATCTCGGGGAAGGTCACGCCCAGACGCACGCCGCGGTGCCCCATCATCGGGTTTGACTCGTGCAGGTCATCGGCGCGCTGGGCCAGTTGCGCCAGGGTGATGCCCAGGGCCTGGGCGAGCTTCTCCCGCTCGTCGGTTCGCGTCGGCACGAACTCGTGGAGCGGCGGATCCAAGAGGCGGATCGTCACCGGCAGCCCGTCCATCACTGCCAGCGTTGCCTTGATGTCCTTCTTCACGAAGGGGAAGAGCTCGTCGAGGGCGGCGCGGCGCTCGGCCTGGGTGGCGGACATGATCATCTTGCGCAACAGGAACAGGGGCTGCTCGGAACCCTTGCCGTAGAACATGTGCTCGGTGCGGAACAGTCCGATCCCCTCCGCCCCAAACTCCCGCGCCTTGGTGGCATCTTCGGGGGTGTCGGCGTTGGTCCGCACCTTCATCACGCGGATCTGGTCCGCCAGGGCCATGAAGTGCACGAAGCGGGGGTTCTCGGTGGCGTCCATCATTGGCAGGGCGCCCTCGTACACCAGGCCGCGGGTTCCGTTGAGGGTAAGCACCTCCCCCTCCCGGATCACCTTCCCGCCCACCCGGATGAGCTTGGCGTGGACGTCCACGTCCAAGGCGCCAGCCCCCACGATGCAGCACTTGCCCCAGCCACGCGCCACCAGCGCCGCGTGGGAGGTCATGCCACCCCGGGCGGTGAGGATCCCCACGGCGGCCCGCATCCCTTCCACGTCCTCGGGGTTCGTCTCCTCGCGCACCAGGATGACGGCCTTACCCTCCTTGCTCCAGGCCACCGCCTCGGCAGCGGTGAACACCACCGCCCCGGAGGCGCCACCGGGGCCAGCGGGGAGCCCCTTGGCCAGGGGCGTGGCCTTCTTCTCCGCGGCTGGATCCACGATGGGGTGGAGCAGCTCGTCCAGCTGCGACGGCTTGACGCGCATGACCGCCTCTTCCTTGGTGATCAGCCCCTCCTCCAGCATGTCCATGGCCATGTTGAGGGCCGCCGTGCCGGTCCGCTTGCCCACCCGGCACTGGAGCATCCACAGCCGCCCCTCCTGGATGGTGAACTCGATGTCCTGCATGTCCTTGTAGTGCCGCTCCAGGGTGGTGCGGATGGCGTCCAGGGAGCGGTACACCTCAGGCATCGCCGTCTCCAGGGAGGGGAGGTGGCGGTTCTGCTCGTTCTTCGTGGCCTCGTTCAAGGGGTTGGGGGTGCGGATGCCGGCCACCACGTCCTCCCCCTGGGCGTTGGGGAGCCACTCGCCGTAGAAGGCGTTCTCGCCGGTGGCGGGGTTGCGGGTAAAGGCCACGCCGGTGGCCGAGGTATCGCCCATGTTGCCGAACACCATGGCCTGGACGTTGACCGCCGTCCCCCAATCGTCAGGGATGCCCTCGATCCGCCGGTAAGAGATGGCGCGCTTGCCGTTCCAGGAGGCGAACACGGCGCCAATCCCCCCCCACAGCTGCGCCTGGGGGTCATCGGGGAACGGCTTCCCCAGCACCTCCAGCACCTTGGCCTTGAAGCGCTCCACCAGCGCCTCCAGCTCTTCGGCGGGGATCTCCGCGTCGGAGGCGTACCCTTTGGCCTGCTTCACCTCCTCCAGCATGCGGTCCAACTGCTGGCGGATCCCCTGGCCCTCGGCTGGCTCGAGGCCCGCTGCCTTCTCCATCACCACGTCGGAGTACATCATGATGAGCCGGCGGTAGGCGTCATAGACGAACCGGGGATTGCCGGTCTTGGCGATCAGGCCGGGGATGGTCCGCGAGCACAGACCCACGTTGAGCACCGTCTCCATCATCCCCGGCATCGAGCTGCGGGCCCCCGAGCGCACGGAAACCAGCAGGGGGTTGTGGGGATCCCCGAACTTGGCGCCCATGATCTCCTCGACACGTTGGAGAGCCGCGGCCACCTGCTCCTCCAGGCCCGACGGGTAGGTCCGCCCGTGCTGGTAGTAGTAGGTGCACACCTCGGTGGTGATGGTGAACCCCGCCGGCACTGGAATGCCCAGGTAGGCCATCTCGGCCAGGTTCGCCCCCTTGCCGCCCAGGAGGTTCTTCATGTCCGCTCGACCCTCGGCCGAGCCGCCGCCAAACGAGTACACGAACTTTTCGCTCACGCTCGCCCTCCGCAATCACCCCCCGCCGCCAGGCAGGAGAGGTCCGCAATCCCCAAGAACAGCGCCTCCACTTCGCGCAACAGCGACAGGCGGGCCTGCCGCAGCTCCTCATCCTCGCACAGCACCAGCACGTCGGTGAAGAAACGGTCGAGGGGCGCCGCCATTCCCGCCAAGAGACGGAGCGCCTCGCCGTAGCGCCCGGCTGCCACCTCGCCCGCAACCTGTTTCTCCAAAGTCCCGAGCGCTTCGGCCAGGGACAGCTCCGCCGGCTCCACGAGGGAGCGCCGCCGCGCCCCCCCAACTGGCGCCCCAGCTTTGGCCACCATGTGGCGCACCCGTTTGAAGGCTTGGGCCAGGTCAGCAAAGATCGGCTCCTCCCGCACCCCTTCCAGCGCCCGCGCTCGGGCCACGTCCTCCACCACCACCCCCCAGCGCGCCCCCAGCACCGCTGCCGCCACGTCGGTGCTCACCCCCGCCACGGTGACCAGGTAGTAGTGCTCGCGCTCGCGCAGGAACTCCAGGAGCGTGTGCACCAGCTCCCCGTCGCCGGCGCGCAGCGCCACCGCCGCTGCCGCTGCGTCCTGGAGCGCCACCCGCGGCAGGGGTGCCTCGGCACAGATCTTCACCACGGCCAAGGCTGCTCGCCGCAGCGCAAAGGGGTCCTTGCTGCCGGTGGGAACCTCGCCCGCGGCAAACAGGGCCGCCAGGGTGTCCAGACGGTCCGCCACCCCCAGGATCGCCCCTACCACCCCCCGCGGGATCGGCCCCTCCAGCCCAGCCGGCCGGTACTGGTCGGCGATGGCCTGCCAAACCGCCTCGCTCTCGCCGTCCAGCTGCGCGTAGATCCCGCCCACGATCCCCTGCAGCTCGGGGAACTCCCCCACCATGGCGGTGACGAGATCCGCCTTGGCGAGGCGGGCAGCGCGCCGCACCGACTCCACGCGCCCCTCCTCCTGCTGACGCGCCAGGCTCTCGGCGAGCTGCACCACGGCTTCGGTCTTCTGCGCGAAGGAACCCACCTTCTGGTGGAACACCAGCCGGTCCAGGCCAGCGCCGTGATCGGCGAGAGACTTGCGGCGGTCCTGCTGGAAGAAAAACTCGGCATCGGCCAGGCGGGCCCCCGCCACCCACTCGTTGCCGCGCACCACGTGCCCCTCGGGGTCGTCGGGGCGATCCGCCACCGCTAAGAAGAACGGGGCCACCCGCCCCTCTCGCTCCAGCACCAGGCACTTCTGGTGGTGGCGAAGGGTGGTCACTAGCACCTCCTCGGGGAGGGCGAGGAAGCGTTCGGCCAGTCCGCCCCGGGCCACGCCGGGGTATTCCACCAGCTCCACGTGCTCCGCCACTAGCGCCGCATCGGGGCGCACCTGGCACCCCACCTCCGCCGCCAGCGCCTCGATGGCGGCCGCGAGGCGAGCCCGCCGCACCTCCTGGTCCACGATGACGCCGGCCTCCGCCAGCCGCGCCAGGTAACCCTCCAGGCCGGCCACGCCGCGCACGTCCAGCTCCTGCGGGGCCACGACCCGGTGGCCCAGGGTGGTGGTGCCGGAGGCAACCCCGAACAGCTGGAACGGTACTGCCGTATCGAGCCTCGTCTCCCCGAACAGCGCCACCACCCGGTGCACCGGTCGCACAAAGGTGTGCTCCCCCCCACCCCACCGCATGGTCTTGGGGAAGTGCAGCGAGGCCACGAGACCCGGGACAGCGTCAGCCAGCAGCGCCACCGTGGAACGACCTTCGATGGTGCGGGTCACCGCCACCACCGCCCCCTTGGGGCCCGCCAGCACCCGCAGCTCCCCCACCTCCACCCCCTGGCCACGCGCGAACCCCAGCGCCGCCTGGGTGGGCGAGCCGTCCGGTGCAAAGGCCACCCGTGCCGGCGGCCCCGTGACCGTTTCCACGCGGTCCGGCAAACGCTGCGGCAGACCCGCGAGGTGCACCACGAGGCGGCGCACCGTGGACAGGGCCCGCACCGTCGCGCCCTCGATCCCCGCCTCCGCGAGCAGCGCCGCAAACCGCTCTGCAAGCTGCTGCCGAGCCGGTGCCAGGGCGTTGGCCGGAATCTCTTCGCACAGCACTTCGAGCAGGAACTGGTAGCTCATGACCGGCCCGCCCGCCGGCTGCTGCCGTTGGCCGCCCGCCGGTGCGCTTCCCGGCCCGGCCCCGACGCCGGCCCGCCCGCCCCACCGTTGTGGCCATTCTTCCCGGTGCTGCGGCCCCCTCGAGCGGCAGCGCCACCGTTGTTTGCCAGGAGCGGGAAGCCCATGGTCTGCCGCTGTTCCAGGTAGGCCTTGGCGCACCGCACGGCGAGCCGGCGCACCCGAGTAATGAGGGCGACCCGCTCGGTCACCGCCACCGCGCCGCGCGCGTCCAGGAGGTTGAACAGGTGCGACATCTTGAGCGTCGCCTCCAGCGCCGGCACCACCAGCGGATCCGGTGTGCCCGCCTCGTCCACCGCCTCGAGGCAGCGCAGCGCCTCCCGTTCCCAGTCGGCAAAGTGACGCTCCAGCATGGCCACGTCCGCCACCTGGAAGGCGTAGCGGGAGAGCTCCACCTCGTCCCGGTGGCGGACCTCCCGGTAGCTCACCCTCCCGTTCCACGGCACGTCGTAGATGGAGTCCCGCCGCCCCAGGAACATGGCGATCCGCTCCAGCCCGTAGGTCAACTCGGCCGCCACGGGTGCCAGTTCGATCCCCCCCGCCTGCTGGAAGTAGGTGAACTGGGTGATCTCCATGCCGTCCAGGAGCACCTGCCACCCCACCCCCCACGCACCCAGGGTGGGGGACTCCCAGTTGTCCTCCTCGAAGCGCAAGTCGTGCACCGCCGGATCGATCCCCAGCGCCGCCAGGGAGTGCCGGTAAAGCTCCTGCACGTCGGCCGGGGCCGGTTTCAGGATCACCTGCATCTGCAAGTGCTTGCCGAGGCGGAAGGGGTTTTCCCCGAAGCGGGCGTCGGCGGGGCGCCGGGAGGGCTGCACGTACGCCACCCGGTACGGCTCGGGGCCGAGCACGCGCAGGAACGTCTCCGGGTGCATGGTGCCGGCGCCTACTTCCAGGTCGTAGGGCTGCTGCAGGATGCACCCCTGGGCGCTCCAGAAGCGCGACAGTTCGAGAATCAGCGTCTGCAGATCCAAGGACGTACCCTCACCCGCAGGCGGACGCTCCGCGGAAGCGGGAGTCTACCACGACATCCCCCTCCCCCAGCAGCGCCGGCCACGCTACCCTGGCGGCAGGAGGAGGGAGGATGGCACCGCTCATCCACCGCGAACGACGCGAAGCCGCCCGGCGGGCACTGGCGGACCGGCGCAGCGCCGTGCTGGCCGCCGCGGCTAAGGCCTTCGCCACCAACCCCTACGGCGAAACGAGTCTCGCCGGGATCGGCCGGCAGGCCGGCGTCCCGGAGGGGACGGCCGAACTGCTCTTCCAGACCCGCGAGCAGCTGTTCATGGAGGTCCTGGCCCAGGCGACGAGGGAGTGGTGCCGCGACCTGGCGGCAGAGCTGGCTGGCCAGGGGACGCTGGCCCCGGCGGCTCTCGCCCCCCTCCTCGCCCGCGTGCTGGCGCGGCACCCGCTGCTGACCCGCCTCATGAGCCAGGTGCCGGCGGCCGTGGAGTCGGTGCAGGATCCCTCGCCCCTGTGGCACGCCCAGAACCGGATCCACGAGGCTCTCCAGCCGGTCCGGGAAGAACTGGCGCGCTGCTGCCCTGAGCTCGGCCCCGGGCGAACCCGGGTACTGCCCCTGTGGGTGCTGGTGCTCATCTGCGGCCTGGAGCCCTTCGCCCACGCCGCCGGCGGCATGGCCACTGCCCTGGTCGACCCCACGCTGCGCGACTACGCGGTGGACTTCGAAACCGAACTCACCGCCATGCTTACGGCGCTGCTGTGCTGAGCTCGCCTCGCCGCACGATCACTCCCGACAGCGGCCACCCGACCGCCTCCCAAGAGACGGGGTACCCTCGCGGCGCCGCGTGTTTCCAACGAGTAACAGCCGCAGGCGCGGCGGCCGTCACACCGTAGCCAGTGCCGCCGTGGGGATCAGTGGAACTCCCACTCCAGGAAGCCTGGCGGCACGTCCGCCATGGCGTTCACCACCAACTCCACGAGCCCCCCGTAGAGGATGCGGCTGCGCTCCCAGGCGCCGTAGGCGCGCAGCAGGTCGCGGAACTGCCCCTTGCAGTTGGAGCAAGGCGTGCACAGGTACTTGGGGATGGCAGGGTCCAGCTCGTCCTTGAACGCCTCGAGGATCTGCTGCATCTTGATCCGCCCCGACACCAGCATGCGCCAGTTGGCAAAGTTGTTGGGGGACATGATGGCAAAGCCGGAGCCGCCGCCGCAGCAGTAGTTCTCCACGCCGTGGGGGGTCATTTCCCGGAAGCGCGGCGCAATGCGCCGGAGAATGCGGCGCTGGGGCTCCACGATCCCCATGGCGCGGACAATGTTGCAGGGGTCGTGCAGGGTGACGGGGAAATCGTTGCGCGAGGGGTCCAGCTTCAACACGCCGGAGTTGACGATCCCCTCCAGGAAGGTGAGGGCGCTCTCCCGAGGGATGTTGTCCTCGCCCAGCAGGAGCCGGTCGGCAATCACCGTCAGCGCCTTGTGGGCATGCCCGCACTCGCCAATGACGATCTTTTTCACCTTGAGCTTCTTGGCGACCTTGATGTGCTCCAGCGCCACCCGGGCGAACTGCACATCGTCGTACCACAACCCGTAGTTGATGGCATCGTAGGCCACCAGGTCCGAGGACATGGTCCAGGAGATCCCCGCCGCCTCCAGGATCACCGCAAAGGCTCCGGGGTTTTCCGGCCACGCCAAGATCTCCCCCGCGTTGTGGAGGAGCAGCACGTCGGCCCCCACCTTGTCGAAGGGGGTCTTCACCGTGAACCCCACCTTCTCGCTCATCTCCTCGTCGATGAACTCGATGTTGTCGCGCACCACCGCCGGGGTCATGCCGGTGGAGGAGCCCACCCGCAGCTGCAGCATCGAGCCGTTGGCGTGGCACTCGGTGGCAGCGATCCCCAACTCCTGGCTGAAGAGCTTGCGCAGCTCGTGGGTCACCAGGCCGTTGTCCACGCCGATGGGGCAGGCCTGGGCGCAGCGCCGGCACAGGGTGCAGCGGTAGGACAGCTCTGCCAGGCGCGCCAGAGTCTCCCAGTTCAGCTCGATGGGCCCGGTAAGCGCCGACTTGATGGGGTTGCCACCGTTGCCGTAGCGGGCCACCAGCCGGCGCAGCACGTCGGCCCGGTAGGTGGGGCGGTAGATCTCGTTGCGCCCACTCATCACGAAGATCGGGCAGGCATCGGCACAGGTCTGGCAGTGGGTGCAGTGGTCGAGGGTGAGCTGCAGCGGCTGCAGGAAGGTCCAGTTGTTCTCCACCGACAGGAGCTTGCGCAACCCCTCCACAAACCCCTTGAGGAGCCGCTCCTCCTCCTGTGGGTCCTCGGGCCGCTTGAGCGACAGCGCCGACACCCCGTCCAGGGAGGCGTCGATCTCTTGCCGCCGTTCCGCCGTGAGCTCCTTCCACAGCGTTTGCGGGTCGATCTGATCGTAGGGCGGCGGCAACGGCACGATCTTCTGGAGATCCAGCGGCGACAGCGCCGGCGTTGGCTTGGCAATATCCCTTACTTTGACAGGCGGCACCAGCGGCTCGGGCTTCATGTCAGGATTCCCCCCTTTCCTGAACGACGTCCAGCCAGGTTTTCTTCCCATCCCCCTTGATGTGGGGAGCCGACCAGGAAACCGGCAGCATCAAGAGCTTCAGCGCCTTTTCGCGGTACGCCTCGCCCGCGATGTTGGGCGCATCGTCCCAGCGCACGGAGTGCCAGGTGAAGTACTTGGCGAACATGTGGGTCATGTGGCTCCAGGGGAGGTAGGCCAAAAACGCCCCCAGCAGCAGCACCTGCGCCACAAACAGGGCGGGCACACTACCGCCCACCTGCAAGCGCAGCAAGCCCTTCACGAACCCTGCCGCCACCGTGTACTCGCGGTCCACCACGAGCCAGTTGGCCCAGGACAGCGCGAACACCGCCAGGAGCCACCACAGGTGCAAGAAGTCCGCCGGGCTCGAGGCGTTGCGCAGGGTCGGATCGCCGAGGCGACGCAGGAGGAGCAGGCAGCAGCCCAGCGTGGCTAGTCCCAGCGCCACCACCCCCCACAGGGAGAGGACCTTGCCACCCCCTAGCCACCCCAGACCCACCACACCCAAGCCATCTGCCACCCCGCCCAGCAGCAGGGCAGCACCCAGCAGGAACAGGAGGTAGAGCCCGTAGTGGAAGAGGAGCGACGGCAGCCACAACTTGGGGTTGTGCTCGCGCACCGCTTTGAGCGTGAAGACCTCCTCCGCAATGGTCTTCACCTCCCCCACCAGCGAGGTTTCCCGGGGCTTGGTCCACCAGTCCAGCTCCTCGAAGTAGGAGCCCCCGTACGAAACCTTCCCCTTCTCGTGGGCGACGGGGTAGAGCTCCCAGCGGACGTGCATCGGCATGCGCACGTACCTGACGGCCTTGTAGAGCGAGCCGAGCACGAACCCCGCCAAGAGAACCACGCAGCCAATCGTCGCCACGGTCATAGGCCCCTCCTGCAGCACAACCACGTGCCCAGAGGCCAGCATGAAAGCTCCGTGCCAACCCATCCAGGCACGCAAACAATTTTTTTTCAAAAACTTGGTACTTTCGGGTGGAGCCGCAGGGCGGCCCTCTGTCACGTTTCGGTAACGCCGTCCCCGAAGGCCCTCGCGTTGCCGGTTGCGCCGGCTGCTGCGAGGTACCGTGCCCTCTCCCAGAGCTCCTCCACCACCCCCCACGGCACCGCCGGGGGCGTCACCCGGGCAAAGCGCGCCAGCCGCGCGGCACTGGCGCGCAGCGCGCTGTCCAGGGCCGGCTCGCGCCGACGCCAGCGCTGCACGTACGCCACCACCTCGCTGCGCTGCTCCAGGGCGTTGCACACCAGCACCTGATCGCACCCCGCCGCGAGCGCCGCCGCGGCCCGCTCGGGGAGGGAGCCGTAGCTGGCAAGCGCGCCCATCTCCACGTCGTCCGCCAGCACCGGCCCGCCGTGGGTGCGGCGTAGGGTGGCGACGACGCGCCGCGACAGCGACGCAGGCGCGAACGCCTCGCCCAGCGCCGGCGCCAGGGCGTGGGCCACCATGACCGCTCGCCGCTCGCTTGAGAGGCGGGCAAACACCCTCGCCTCCTGCGCCACCTCCTCCCCCAAGAGCGGCAAGGCCTGGTGCGAGTACACGCCGCCGGAGCCGAGCCCCGGGTAGTGCTTGAGGCAGACCCCGACGCCGTAGCTTTCCACCGCTTCGGCAAAGACGGCCGCCAGCGCCGCCACCCCCGCCGGTTCCGACGCGAAACACCGCCCCTCCGCGCCCAGCCACCCGCCGTGTCGCGCCACGTCCACCACCGGGGCGAGATCCACGTCGATGCCGAGGCTGGCGCAGGCGGCCCCCGCCGCCCGCCCCAGTGCCGCCACCGCGGCCACCCCGGCCTGCCCCGCTTGGGCCGCGCTGGGCAACTCCCCCAGCACCCCGCGGAGGCGGTTGACGCGCCCGCCCTCCAGGTCCACCGCCACGTAGGGGCGGCCGGGAAGCGCGTGGAGTTCCGCCACCAGCGCCGCCAGCTGGTAGCGATCCGCCACGTTGCGCGCAAAGAGGATGACGCCGCCGGGCTCCAGCCGCCGCAGCGCCTCGCGCTCTTCGCCCGAAAGCTCACTACCCGCAACCCCGCAGCAGAGGTACGCGTTCACCCGCCCTCCGCCACCAAGCGCCGCAGCTCGGCCAGCAGGTTGAGGGCCTCCAGGGGCGTGGTGGTCGTCACGTCCAGCTGGCGCAACCGCTCCACCACCAGATCTGGCGGGGCCGGGAAGAGGTGGAGCTGGATCGGCTCCCCCTCGGGTCGCACCGCTTCCACCACGTGCAACTCTTGCTGCTCCAGTTGTCCCAGCACCTCCTGGGCACGCCGGCACACCGACTCCGGCACCCCTGCCAGGCGCGCCACGTGGATGCCGTACGATCGGTCCGCCGGTCCCGGAACCACGCGGTGCAGGAACAGTACCTGCCCTTGCCACTCCTTGACGGCCAGGGAAGCGTTGACCACCCGCTCGAGCCGCGCCGCCAGGTCGGTCAACTCGTGGTAGTGGGTGGCAAAGAGCACCAGCGGGCCGGGACCCCCGCCAGGGGGGTCGTGGAGCGCCTCCACCACCGCCCAGGCCAGGGACAGCCCGTCGAAGGTGGCGGTACCCCGCCCCACCTCGTCCAGGATCACCAGCGAGCGCGCCGTCGCGTGGCGCAGGATGTGCGCCACCTCCGTCATCTCCACCATGAAGGTGGACTCGCCGCGGGCAATGTCGTCGGCAGCACCCACCCGCGTGAAGATGCGGTCGAATTCGCCAATCTCGGCCTCCTCCGCGGCCACGAAGGAGCCCGCCCGGGCCATGACCACGGCCAGCGCTGCCTGTCGCAGAAAGGTGGACTTGCCCCCCATGTTGGGACCGGTGAGGATGAGGATCTGCTGCGTCCCAGCGTCCAGCTCCAGATCGTTGGGGACGAAGGGCGCCTTCCCCAACGCCTCGATCACCGGGTGCCGCGACGCCACGAGGCGGAGCCTCGCCCCCCGCACCAGGCGCGGGCGCACGTACCCCCGCTCCCGCGCGGTGGTTGCAAAGGCGGCCAGCACGTCCACCGCCGCCACCCCCCGGGCGGTGGCCGCCACCCTCCCCGAGCACGCCGCACACCGGTCCAGGAGGGCGGCGAACAGCTCCCCCTCCCGTTCCTCGGCGCGCGCCTCAGCAGTGACGATGCGTCGCTCCAGATCCACGAGTTCGGCGGTGACGAAGCGCTCCGCCCCCGCCAGGGTTTGCCGGCGCACGAAATCCTCGGGGACCTTGGCGAGGTTGGCGCGGGACACCTCGAAGGCGTAGCCGAACACCCGGTTGTAGCGGATGCGCAGGGAAGCAATGCCGGTGCGCGCCCGCTCCTTGGCCTCCAGCTCGCCCAGCACCTCCTTGGCGCTGTGGGCGAGCTGTCGAGCCTCGTCCAGCTCGGCGTCCACGCCGCTGCGAATGGTGCCCGGACCCACCAGGGCGGGCGGCTCTTCCGCCAGCGTGCGCGCCAGGTCGGCGGCGAGATCGCCCAATTCGTCGATCCCCGCCCCCAGCTCTGCCAGCAACGCCGCGGGGGCATCCCGGAGCAGCGCGCGCAGGGCTGGCAGCACGGCAAGCCCTCGGCGCAGGGCAGCCAGCTCCGCCGGCCGGGCCTGGCGGAAACCCAGCCGGGAAGCCGCGCGCTCCAGATCGCCCACGCCCTTGAGCGCCTCCCGAACGCTGGCCAGAAGCTGGGGGGAGTCTGCGAGTACCGTCACCGCCCCGTGTCGGGCCTCGGCTACCGCTGGGTCGCCAGCAGGCGCCACCAGCCAGTCGCGCAGGCAGCGCGCCCCCATGCTCGTGACGGTGCGGTCCAGGGTCCGCACGAGCGAAGCGTGGCGCCCCCCCGCGGCATCCTGCACGATTTCCAAATTGCGCACCGTGGCGGCATCCAGGAGCAGCTCGCCCTCCAGGCGGTGGCGAACGAACCGGTCCAGGTGCTGGGGCAGGGAGCCCTGGGTGGAGCGCACGTACTCCAAAAGCGCCCCTGCCGCTGCGACCAACGGCGCGCACCCGGCCAAGTCGAAGGCGCGCAGCGACCCAACGTTCAAGCAGCGGAGCAGCAGCTCCTCGGCTCTCGCCACGGAGAACCAGGAGGCGTGCCGCGTGGTCACCACGGGGCGCGCCAGCTCCTCGGGCCAGATCCCGTCCAGGGCTGGAGCGTCCACGCAGAGCAACACTTCCCGCGGCGCCAGATGGGCGAGCAGGAGCCGGATCGCCTCAGGCCGCCCCCAGGCGCCCCCGAACTCCCCGGAGGCGGTCTCCAGGTACGCCACCGCCACCTCCTCCCCTTCGGCGAGGAGGGAGGCCACGTAGCGACGTTCGCCATCGGCCAGCATCTCCGGGTCGGTGAGGGTGCCGGGCGTGAACACCCGGACCACCTGGCGCCGCACCAGCCCCTTGACCTTGGCGGGGTCCTCCACCTGCTCCGCAAGGGCCACCCGGAACCCGGCCTCCACCAGCTTGGCCACGTAGCTGCTCACGGCGTGGTGGGGGACGCCGCACATGGGCGAGGTCACCTCCTCGTTGTGGCGGCGCTGGGTGAGCACCAGCCCGAGGATGGGGGCCGCCTTCTCGGCATCCTCGAAAAACAGCTCGTAGAAGTCTCCCAGGCGGTAGAAGAGGATGGCGTCCGGGTGCTCCTGCTTGAGGGCCAGGTACTGCTGCAGCATCGGGGTCTGCTTCATGCGCCGGCCATTGTACCGTTACCGGCTTGACGCAGACGGGCAATCGGGCAAGACTTCTCCTGTGACGGCGGTCCTCGCCATCGTCGGCTGCGGGGCCCGACTTGAGATCGCCCTGGGTGGGGAGTTCGCCCCAGCACCTGGGGTGGTGGTGCTCTCAGGCCCGACCCCGCGCTCGGAACTCGTCGTGGCCGCCATCGACCTCTTGCTACGCAGCGCCGGTCTCGATCCCAGCGAGCTCACCAAGGTCCTGGCCACGCGCGGGCCTGGCTCGTTCACCGGCATCCGCGTGGCCCTGGCCACCGCCCAGGGGCTGGCGCGTGCCCTGGGGTGCCCGGCCTGCGGCCTGCCGTCGCTGGCAGTCCTGGCCGCGCGCAGCCCCGGGGGCCGTCGGGTGGCAGTGCAGGGTGCCCGCCGCGGCTTCGTGTACCGGCAGACGTTCGAGGAGCGGCAGGGGCAGCTTGAGGCCGTGGACGAACCGCGCCTTGAGGAGGTGGCGGCGCTGGCGCAACTCCCCGACCCGGTGGTGGCAGCCGAGGGGCTCCAGCTGCCCGAGGGCGTGCGGCGCGCCCTGCCGGTGCGCTAGGCAGTCGAGGCGCTCCTGGAGCTGGGCCAGGACGAAGAAGGGGGCGTGGAAAGCTTGACCCCCATCTACCTGGAACCCCCCCAGGCTCAACCGCCCCGGCGGAGGGCCGGGTGATGGCCGCCTTGCCCGAGGGGTACGTCACGCGCAAGGCCCGGCGGGAGGACGTTCCAGCCGTGGCCAGGCTCGAGGCGGTGGCGTTCCCCGATCCCTGGCCGGAGCACCTGTACCTCACCGAAGTGGAGCAACCGCTGCGCTTCCAGCGGGTGATTCACGACGCTGACGGGACCCTGGCCGCGTACCTCTTCGCCTGTTGGCAGGTGGACGAACTCCACATCCTCAAGGTGGCCACCAGTCCCCTCCACGAGGGCCGCGGTTTGGCCACGTGGCTTCTGGAGGAGGCGCGGGAAGAGGCGGAGCGGTGCGGAGGGCGGGGGCTTATTTTGGAGGTGCGCCCCTCCAACCGGCGCGCCTTCCTCCTCTACCGACGACTCGGCTACGTGACCATCGGCCGGCGGTACCGCTACTACAGCAACGGCGAGGACGCCCTCGTGATGTTCTTGAAACTGCAGCCGCACGCCACGCCGTGAAGGGGCTGCCGGCGGCAAGCCCGCCAGGGTGCCGGGGTATACTCGCGCCGGAGACGCGTCCGTGCGGCTAGGAGAGATCCTCCTCGAGCTGGGTTTTGTAACCCACGAAGAACTGCGTGCCGGCCTCGATGCCTGCCGCCGCCAGGGGGGTCGCCTGGGCACGTGGCTCGTGCGGCTCGGCATCCTCAACGAGACCAAGCTGCTGCAGGCGCTCAGCAAGCAGAGTGGTGTGCCGTCGGTGACGGCGCTGGAGCTGGTGGCCGCCACACCCGAGCTGCGTTCCCTCCTCCCCCCCGCCTTTGCCAGGCGCCACCTGGTCCTGGTTTTCGGACGACGCGGCAAGGTGCTGGACGTGGCCATGGCCAACCCCGGCGATCTGGTGGTGCGGGACGAGATTGCCAAGCTCACGGGGATGGTGGTGCGCCCGTACGTGGCCACCGAGGCGGCGCTGGCCGCGGCCCTCGCCATCCCCACCCCGGCAGGCACCAGCGGGAGCGAACCGCCCCCTGGCCCGCCGCGGGGCACGGTGCGGGAGTGGCGGGAGTTCTGGCGGCTCGAATCCACCCAGCCGGAGCTGGCCCAGGCGCTCCTCGCCGAGACGGTGGAGCCGCACCCCTGTCGCGTGGCGAGCTTCCCGGACCTCCTCCCGCGCGGGGAAGGACGGGCTACTCTCGTCGCCCCTGACCTGGAAGAGTTAGGGGAAGCCCTCGCCTCCGTCACCCATCGCGATCAAGTAGCCGAGCTGGCCCTGTCCTGGGCATCCTCCCTGGCCCCCCGGGTCGCCCTCTTCTCTCTGCACCAGGGGCGGGTCCTGGGCTGGTCCGTGCGGAGCGAGTGGACGGTGGAGGAGGATTTCCACACCCTCATCCTCCCCCTCGACCGCCCCTCGATCTTCCTCAACCTGACCAAAGGTGTGGACCTGCACAACGGTCCGGTGGCCAGCGGCGAGGGCAACGAACTCCTGCTGGAAGCCCTGGGCACCCCAGCCCCTACCAGCGCCCTGATCGTGCCGGTCCGCGTCCGCGGCCGGGTGGCCGCCCTGCTGTGGCTGGACAACGGGCCGGACGGCACGGGCAACCTGCCCGTCCCGGCGGTACGCGAGGGGGCACGGCTGGTGGGTCTCGCCCTCGAGGTGCTCGTGCTCCGGCAGAAACTCCGCAGCGGTGCCCGCTTGACAGAGAGCACTAGCGAAAGCTAGGGTGGCAGTCTCGGAAGGTGGAGGGATCGATGATCAAGGCCGATCTGGTGCGCAAGGTAATGGAAACGCTCGATCTCCCGCAGGCCAAGGCGAGCGAGGCGGTGAACACGATCTTCGACGCCATGCGCCAGGCGCTCACCCAGGGCGAACGGATCGAACTCCGGGGCTTCGGCGTGTTCCTGGTGAAGAACCGCAAGCGTGGCATCGGCCGCAACCCCAAGACCGGTGTGGAAGTGGCCATCCCTCCCGGAAAGACCATCCGCTTCAAGCCCGGCAAGGCGTTGCGAGTCGCCCGCTAGGTGCCGACTTCCGAGTTCGAGGTGGAGATCATCGGTCCCGACGGCGTGCCCGTCGGGCTCGTGCGTCGGCCACCCCCCCCTGTCCGCAACCTGGGCCTGCACCTTCTGCTCTTTCTCCTCACCCTGCTCACCACCACCGTGGTGGGCGGCCTCGTCACAGCGGACGCCCCAGCCCCCGTCGAGCTCCCGCCCGTGGGCGAGCTGGCCCGTCGCCCCTGGCTCCCCCTCGTGCCCCTCTTCAACCCCGAGCTGCTGCGCCACGGCTTGCTCTTCTCGGTGCCGCTGCTGGCCATCCTCCTGGCCCACGAAATGGGGCACTACCTCGCCTGCCGGGCCCACCGCCTGGACGCCTCGCTGCCCTACTTCATCCCCGTGCCGTTCGGCATCGGGACCTTCGGCGCCTTCATCAGGATTCGCTCGCGCCTGGCCAGCAAGGGCGAACTCTTAGACGTGGGAGCAGCAGGACCGCTGGCCGGCTTCGTGGTGGCCCTGCCGGCCTTGGTCGTGGGCATCGCCCTCTCCCAGCCCGTCGCGACGCTCCCCCCGGGCGGGTACCTCGAGTTCGGTGAGCCGCTGGTCCTCAAACTGGTGGCGCACTGGCTCCACCCCGACATCCCCCCCGGTGGCGACATCCTCCTCCACCCCATCGGCTTTGCCGCCTGGTTCGGGATCTTTGCCACCGCCTTGAACCTGCTCCCCTTCGGCCAACTGGACGGGGGCCACGTGACGTACGCCCTCTTTGGCGGGGTCCAGCGGCGCGTCGCCTGGCCGTTGCTGGTGGTGCTCGTGACCCTGGGGCTGCTCTGGACCGGTTGGCTCGTGTGGGCAGTGGTGGCGCTGGTGATGGGTGTCCGCCACCCCTGGATGCCGGACGAAGACGTACCCCTCGATCCTCGCCGCCGCCTCGTGGCGTGGGTGTGCCTGGTCGTCTTTGCCCTGTCGTTCACCCCTGAACCGATCCGCCTGCAGCCGTGAGGGCGGCTACACCTGAGCTGCGCCATCGGCGGCCGGTGGGTCGTCCCAGATCAGGGTGACTGGCCCGTCGTTCACCAGCTCCACCTCCATGTGCGCGCGGAAAACCCCGGTGGCGACGCGAACTCCCTCGCCTCGCAGGCGGTCGCACAGCTCCTCGATGAGCGGCTCTGCCTCCTCGGGGGGCGCCGCCGCAAAGAAGTCCGGGCGCCGTCCCCTCTTGATGGAACCCGCGAGGGTGAACTGGGACACCACGAGCACCTCCCCGCC
>JACADV010000084.1 GCA_013388425.1 Thermoanaerobaculaceae bacterium
GTGCAATCAATGACGTAGCCGCGTTCGTCAACTATGCCGTACCTGGAACTATGCCGTACCTGGTACCTTTGTTTGCCGATCCGCACTTGCCAACCCTCTCAACCGTCCCGCTTCTGCCACCTTACATTCGTCTAATCAACGACTTCGCCAAGTTCGTCAACTACGCCGTACCTGGTACCTTTGTCTTGTGACCGTCCCGCCGCTGCTATTGCATATGTGTGCAATCAATGACGTAGCCGCGTTCGTCAACTATGCCGTACCTGGTACCTTTGTTTGCCAATCCGCACCTGCCAACCCTCTCAACCGTCCCGCTTTTGCCATCTTACATTCGTCTAATCAACGACTTCGCCAAGTTCGTCAACTACGCCGTACCTGGCACCTTTGTTATCAACTATGCCGTACCTGGTACCTTTGGTTTGCTTGTCTAACGGTTTGTGGCTCGGGCTTGGGCAGCATCCGTCTCAAGGAAGGCTTCGATCTCGCCCCACGAGAGGTAGCCAAGCGGCCGCAACAACCAGATGGCGTCACGGGTGACGGCGAGATTCCGTGGCAAGTCCTGGCCCGTTGCCGTCAGCCGGCGTGGGAGCTGAAAGCACGTGCCCGTCTCTTCACCATCGCGGATGAGCATCAGGGAACCTTGAGGCGGGTCGCTGGTGTTCATGAGGAGGACGAGGTCGCGGTCACGCGCGAATTCCCGCCGAAAGAGCGGGGTTTTGAATTTCACTCTCATCTCGACCTTGATTGGGGGCCTCTTTGTGGCGTCAGATTTGCCCTTATTCCTTTGTTCTTCGAACCAGGTCCGCGACTCGTCCAGCATTTCTTGTTCCATCTTGGCCCGCGTCTCTGGATCGTCCTCGGGGCGCTTCAACGTCCACGGAATCTTAGCGTGTCGCAGGATTTTTCCGGCGGTTGTCACGAGCATGATGTCGCCCGTCCAGCGACCCACAAGCCACAGCTTGCCATCCGCGCGTGCGGCCACCGAGAGCCCTTGGTAGAGCGGCTCGGGATCTTCTTCGGTCAGCCGGCGCGGATCCAATCGCAGAAGGACTTGTTGTCCCGTGCCGTCGAGCTCGCCACAGACCAAGAGCGCGGGGAGCTCCGCCTCTTTGGCCCTTTCAAGGAGCTCTTTCTTGCCGAAAACCCACGGCACTGACGGCAAGCTCGGGGTCCAGCACAGCGAACCCTTGGCGCCGCCCACGCTAACGCCCTGCGCGTTGTCGCCGTCGACGACGCCTGCCAGCGATGCGCCGACATAGACCACAAAGAAATTTACGACTTTCAAAACGGCCACGTCGCCGTCCTCAACCAGGGCAAAGCTCGGGGGTCTCGGAAAAGGCGGGTTCGTAGGAGCCTCAAGCCAGAGCTCGGATACGATCTTCTCCCCCCGAAGCAAGAACAGCTTGTGTCCTTTGGGGAGTTCTGGCACGAGGATGCCGAGCGTCTTGCCAGATCCCGAGATCCACGCACCCTCTGGTACCCCCTCTGGGAAGACAGAAGTGACCTCATGGAAGAGACTCGCCGGCAGTTGCACGCAGGGTTGCGCAGCCTGTACCGCAACGGTGACGACGAGACTCACACACGACAGGAACGCCCTTTTCATCGCTCCCCCTCCGGGCACCCTGCGCCCTCAGCCCGCCCGCGGCCGTGGCCAGTGACTCGCTCGGCGCCCAACCACTCGTGGTATTCCTTTTCTCTCCCCGTTGGCGTGTCGTCTTCGTAGTACTCGGTGCACCAGGTGCTGGTCGAGCACGTCGTCATGGCAGTAACGCACGCCCAGTAGGCGTCGGCCGCCGTGGCCACCACGCTCGACAGTGTCAGGGCCAGCGCGGGGACCAGCAGCCCCGCCCCTTTCCGCCGCAGACGCCGCTGCTTCATGTCCTTTCCTCTTCTCGCTATCACGATACTGCTCATACTCCGGATGTCAAGGCGCAGCCGTAATCGTTAGCTCGTAGGTACCTTTGCTTAGGTACCAGGTCCGCCGTAGTTGATAAACCCTTGGGTACCAGGTCCGGCGAAGTTGACAAACTTGGAGGTGCAGACTCGTCTATGTGTTGCGCCGCAGCTCGGCTTCGATTGCGTCCACCTGACGGTCGAATGTCGCCTCGGCCAGGCGTCGCTTGGCGCCCCGGCTGAGCCAGCGGCTCACCGTGTCCGCCGGCCGCCCCACCCATCGGCCCACATCGGTGACCCGCACGCCGCACCGGTGCACTGCAACGATCGCCAGCAACTCCCGCGCCGCGACCGTCGCGCGATCCCGCACCCCCGACCCCAGCCGCTCCCTCGTCACGCCCGTCGTCCCCTCGACCACGGCGAGCACGTCCTCAAGGCTCGCCCGCAGCGGTTCCGGCGCCGTGCTCGCCCCGGCCGCATCCACGGCCGGCCTGGGCGCCGAGCCGCCGAACTCTTCCGCGCCGACCCCGCGGCGCCACCACGGGAGCCGACCCGGCTCTTCGACCGCCCACGCTTCTCGACCCACCGCTCGCACCATCGCCGCATAGGCCCGCAGAGCTTCGCCCCGGCTCGTGCCATACAGCTGGAGCGTTGCGTCCACATCGAGCAACGTTGCCCCCACGCGGCCCAAAAGCTCCCGGTGTCCGCTCCAGCGGTACCGCAGTGGCGACGCCGCCAGACCCGCCTTGACCGGGTTGAGGTGGATGTAGGCAAGGAGCCGGTTCAGCCCCTCCTGCCCCTCGACCAACCTGGCCTGGTAGCGGCCTTGCCAGAGCGGCCCCACGGTCTTGTGACGGCGGTTATGAGCGAGGGCGAACCGCCCCTGGATCAAGCGCAGGCTGCGCCACAGCGGCAGGCGCCCCGTCCGCAGCGCCAGGTGGTAGTGCGTCGGCATCAGGCACCAGGCGAGGATCGAGAAGCCATCCGTGCGTTTGACCTCGCGCACGATGGCGAGAAACCGCTCGGCCTCTTCGGGCGCGGCGAACACGCGCGCACCGTGGGCAAACCGACAGTAGACGTGGTAGATCGCACCATCGACGAAGACTCGGGGCTTGCGGGGCATGGCGCTCCCTCGACACAGCACCTGCAGCGTAGCCCCCCGGCATCAACTTGTCAACTACGCCGGACCTGGTACCTTTGCTGGTACCTTCGGTGGGGGTGGGGAGGACGAGGTGCTCTGGTAGGATGAAAATAAGCTCGACGATGGCTGCCGCTGCTCCTCTCCGCGCCGCCTGGCGGCACCTCCCCCCGGCCCTGGGGGTGGGCGTTGCCGGCGCGGCGATCCTTGCCTTCGTGGCCGCCGCGGTGGTTCGGCGGCTGAACTTTGACGAGGCACTAGCGCTGCGAGCCGGGTGGCTCCTCGTCGCGCACCGGGAAGCGGCACCCCCCTTCGCCATGCCGTTCACAGGCTTCCTCGGCCTGGTGGGCCACGCGGTGGCCGACCCCGGCACCGTCTTTCTCCTGGCCCGGCTCGCCGTCGTCACCGCCGTGCTAGCTGCCCTCGTCACCGCCTTTCACCAGACTCGCGGCGGCTGGATGGCGAGCGCCCTGGCAGCGGTCTGCACCCTCGCCCAGGCGACGTTCTTCGTTCACGGGCTCGAGTTCCGCTACGACGCAGCCATCACCGTCTGTCTCCTCCTGGCCTGGCCGCGCCTTTCGGCCGGGCGCCCCCGCGATTTTGCCGTCCTCGGCGCCCTCGCTGCCATCGTCGCGGCCCACCACCTCAAAGGGCTGGTACTGGGCACGCTGCTCCTCCTCCTGGGCGTCACGCGCGGTGGCGCGCGCGCCCTCCCGAAACTGTTCGCAGGCTTCCTGGCTGCGGGGGGCGCCCTGGTGGCGCTGGCAGCAAGAGCCGGGTGGCTGGGGGAAGCGCGCAGGATGTACGCGAGCTTTTTCGCCCTCGCCCGCGATGCGACGCGCTGGTACGCCCCGTGGCAGACCCTGGGCCCCACAGTGGCGCGGGACGCCGCCTGGTGGGCGCTGGCGGCCCTGGCAGTGGGAGCGACCGCCGCCACCTGGCGCAGCGTTTCCTTTGCCGAGGGCAGGCACCTGCCGGAAGTGTGGGCGTTGTCGCTGGCCGGCGTCTCCCTTGCTTTCGTGCCGCTCCACCCCCACCCCTGGGCCTATATGCTGGCACCGCCGGCGCCGTTCTTGGGCTGGCTCGCGGCCCGCCAATTCCTGGCCCTTTCCAGCCGGGGTCGCTGGCGAGCCGCCGGCATCGCAGCTGCACTCCTCGTCGCCCAGGGAGTTTTGGGGCCGCCACCCTTCTCCGCCCACCTGGCCTCCTTCCACGCGCCGCGCCGTGCCGAAGTGGCAGAGCTGCGCTGGCTGCGGAGGGTGGCCCGCCCCGACGACGCCGTCATCGACCCCTCGGGGCTCGCCTACTTCCTGCCCCCCTGCACGGAGGAGTGGTACGTTGACTCCCTGTTCCGCGAGCGGGCTACGGCGGGCACCTGGATGCAGGAGCTGGCCACCGCCGAGCCTTCCGTCTGTCCGTGGCTCCTGCGCACCTACCGGTTGGACATGCTCCCCTCGAGGGTAAAGCAACGTCTGGCACACCAGTACCGCCTGGTCACCGACGGGATTGCCCTGTGGGTTGGCGATCCCCGCTCCCCCTCACTGCCCAAGGGGACTGACGCGGCACCGACCCCCTTTGACAGCTTCTGGTGACCATCCCGCGCCGCTCGCGCGGGGGCTGGCACTACCCCAGGCGCCGTGGCCACGTTCTGTGCGGCAGAGCTGTCAGGGCTTGCCGTCCACCTTCCAGTACGGCCGCTCCGCCTCCCACGTGGCCGCCAGGGCAGCCGGCGGCCGCGCCAGGGTAACCTCTGCCCTGGCCGATACACTTCCGTTGGGTAACACCAGCTCGGCCTGGGCGTGGGCGCGACGCTCGGAGCGGCTCAGCACCCTCCCCACCACCGTGAGGGGCACACCCGTGGGGGTGGGGCGTCGGTAGACCACCTCCAACTTCGCGGTCACCATGAGGTCGTCGAAGTTTCCGCTCACCAACAGGGCGCGGCCAGCGGTCTCGTCCAGGAGCGCCGCTACGATCCCCCCGTGCACCACGCCCGGGTAGCCGTTGAAGGGCTCCGGCACCGTCACCGTGCCTCGTACCTCGTGCGCCTGCGGATCGCTTTCCCAGCGCATGTGCAACCCCACAGGGTTGTCCCGGCCACACAGGAAGCAATACCTCGATGTGGGCTGCACCTCCCCCATGCACCCCTCCTGCGCCCGCAGCATCGGGCGGCCAAAAGGGTACACGAGTCGCTGGGGGTGGGAGTAAGCAAAACAGGAGCTACGCGCGGCCAGCGCGGCGCAAGGTGCCCGTACCACTGGCGGTGACGGCAAAGAAGGCCCGGGCTCGGCGCAGGATCCCCTCCGCGTCTAGATCGAGACGCGCCCGGAGGATGTCCTGGCTCCCGTGGGGCTGGAACTCGTCGGGGACGCCCAGACGTTCGAAGGTGACGTTGGGGATCCCCAGGGCAGCTACCGCCTCCATCACAGCAGAGCCGAACCCACCGGCCAAGGCGTTCTCCTCCACCGTCATCACGCGCATCCCCGGCGCCACCTGCGAGGCCAGGAGTTCCGTGTCCAGCGGCTTGACGAAGCGCGCGTTGACCACCGTCAGGTCAGGACCACCCGAGGCGGCGAGGCGCTCCGCTGCTGCCAGCGCCTCCGTGGCCACCGTGCCGATCGCCCAAACAAGGCCGTCGCGACCGGTGCGCAGCACCTCCGCCTTGCCCACCGGCGGCGGCTGGACCGCCCCTTCGCAGGGAACGCCGAACCCTTGCCCGCGCGGGTAGCGGAGGGCCGCCGGACCGTTCCAGGCGAGGGCCGTGGCCAGCATCTGCCGCAGCTCCCCCTCGTGGCGGGGCGCCATCACCACCATCTCCGGGAAGATGCGCAGGTAGGAGAGGTCGAACACCCCGTGGTGGGTGGGGCCGTCGGCCCCCACCAGCCCGCCGCGGTCCAGGGCGAACACTACGGGCAGCCGCATCAGGCACACGTCGTGGAAGATTTGGTCGAAGGCCCGCTGCAGGAAGGTGGAGTAGATGGCCACCACCGGCCGCATCCCCTTCGCCGCGAGCCCCGCTGCAAAGGTGACCGCGTGCTGCTCGCAGATCCCCACGTCGAAGCAGCGGTCGGGAAACACCTTGGCGAACCGGTCGAGACCTGTCCCCTCAGGCATGGCAGCGGTGATGGCCACGATGCGGGGATCGTGCCTGGCCTGTTCGATGAGGGCGTTGGCAAAGACACTGGTGTAGGAGGGCGGACCGCCCTTCTTGGCGGCCACCTCCCCCGTCGCTACCAAGAACGGCGTCGCCCCGTGCCAGAACACCGGGTCCTTCTCCGCCGGCCGGTACCCCTTCCCCTTGCGGGTCACCACGTGCACCAGCACCGGGCGCGTGTCGTCCCGGTGCGCGCGCAGCGCAGCCACGAGCTGCGGCAGCGAGTGGCCGTTGATGGGGCCAACGTACTTGAAGCCCAGCTCCTCGAAGAGGAGCCCTGGCACCAGCAGCTGCTTGGCCATGTGCTCGGCCTGCTTGGCCAGTTTCAGCATCGGTTCGCCCACCCGGGGGATGGAACGGAGGAAGTGCTCCACCTCGTCCTTGAACTGCCGGTACGGCTGCCCCGAGATGATGCGGGCCAGGTACCCCTGCATCGCCCCCACGTTGGGGGAGATCGACATCTCGTTGTCGTTGAGGACGATCATGAACCGGCGTCGGAGGTAGCCAGCCTGGTTCAGCCCCTCCATGGCCATGCCCCCGGTGAGCCCCCCATCGCCGATGATCGCCACCACGCGGTGGTCTTCCCCCGCCAGGTCGCGCGCCACCGCCATGCCGAGGGCAGCGGAAATGGAGGTGGAGGCGTGGCCGGCGTTGAACACGTCGTACTCGCTCTCCTCCCGCTTGAGGAAGCCGGAGATCCCCCCGTAGGTGCGCAGGGTGCGGAAGCGCTCCCGGCGGCCGGTGATGACTTTGTGCGGGTAGCACTGGTGCCCCACGTCCCACACCAGGAGGTCCCGCGGCGTGTCGAAAACGTAGTGGAGCGCCAGGGTCAACTCGACGGCGCCCAGCCCCGAGGCCAGGTGCCCCCCCGTGGCGGCGACGGACTCGATGAGAAATTGCCGCAGCTCCTCGGCCACATCGCCGAGAGCCTCCTCGGGGAGTCGCCGCAGATCAGCGGGAGTCGAGATGCGTTCGAGAAGACCCATGCTCTTTGCTAACCCCTCCGACCTGCACAGTAATCCACGAGCGCCTGCAGCACTCCCCCCTCCCCTTCCAAGGCCTGGGCAGCACCCCGCAAACTCGCCGCCAGCTCCTCCCGCTTCTGACGCGCCTCCTCCAGACCGTGCACCAGCGGATAGGTGAGCTTCCCTGCAGCCGCGTCCTTCCCGGGGCTCTTGCCCAGCTCGGCGGCGGTCCCGGTCACGTCCAGGATATCATCGGCAATCTGGAAAAGCAGCCCGAACTCCTGCCCGAAGCGGGCAAATCGGGCCCGAACTTCGGCATCGGCCCCCGCCAGGAGTGCCCCCAGCTCCGTCGCCGCTCCCAACAGCGCCCCGGTCTTGGCCCGGTGGATCCGCTCCAGCCGCCCAGCGTCGGGCGCCGCCCCGGTCGCCTCCAGGTCCTCCACCTGCCCCCCCACCATCCCCACCGACCCCACGGCCTGCGCCACCAACCGGCACGCCTCGGCGCGCCGCTCGGCCCAGCGCTGGCCCTCGGGGTACCGGGCCAAGACGGCAAACCCCTCGGTGAGCAAGGCATCGCCCGCAAGGATGGCCAGTGCCTCGTCAAAGGCCACGTGCACGGTGGCCCGGCCACGCCGCAGCGTGTCGTTGTCCAGGGCGGGCAGGTCGTCGTGGATCAGGGAGTAGGTGTGGATCAACTCGAGGGCGCAGGAGGCTTCCAGCACCAGCTCGGGATCTCCCCCCGCTGCCTGGCAGCAGGCCCGCACCAGCAGGGGCCGCAGGCGCTTGCCGCCACCGAACACCGCGTAGCGCATGGCCTGGTGCAGCCGCTGCGGCCACACCTCCTCCCCCGGCAGGAGGCGATCCAGCGCCGCGTCGATGGTGCGCCGCTCGGCGGCCAGGTACGCTGCCAGGTCCACGCTCACCCCTCCTCCGGCACGAAGGGGGCGGTTTGCGGCTCGCCCCCCTCCGGCGCTTCGGCCAGGAGCTGCTCCACGCGGCGCTCCACGGCCGAAAGCTGCTCGCGACAGCGGCGCGCCAGCTTCACCCCGCGCTCGAACAGCTTGATCGCCTCCTCCAGACCCACGTTCTCGTCCTCCAGCTTGGCCACCACCTCTTCCAGCTGGGCGAGCGCCTCTTCGAACGTCTCCTTGGCCACTTTCCGTCCCTCCGTCATCCCTGCGCCTCCTCCTCCCCGCACCGGTCATCCGGCGCGTCGAAGAGCGAGCCCTGCACCCCCCCGCCCCCCAGCACCAGCGAGCGGATCTCGCCGCCGGCCAGGCGTGTGCGGAGTCGGCTCCCGGCCGAGGTTTCGCTGGGCGAGCGCAGCGGCGTCTCGCACCCCTCGTTCCAGGTGATGGAGTAGCCGCGCTGCAGCACCGCCACTGGCGAGAGGGCCGCCAGGGTCCGCTCGGCCCCAGCCAGGAGGAGGGCGCGCCGCTGGACCAGCGAGCGCAGGCGTTCCGCCGCCACGCTCAGGCGTGCCGTCACCAGCTCGCGGCGACGCGGTGCTCCAAACCGCACGGGCCAGCGGTACAGCCGGCTCACCAACCCGTCCAGGCGCCGGTGCCGCACCGTCACCACGCGACGCAGCAGGGGAGCGAGCGCCGCCAGGCGGGTCAGCCGCTCATCGAGCGCGCGCAGGCGGGCCGGGACCCGCGACAGCCCTCTGGCACCTGCCAGGACCTCCAGCCGCAGCCGCAGGCGCTCGAGCCGCCGCTGGAGTGCCGTGGTGAGGTGGAGGAACTGCTCGGCCACGTGCCGCTCCTGGCGTTCCAGCTGGGCCACCACCAGCTCCGCCGCCTGGGTAGGCGTGGCGGCGCGGATATCGGCCACAAAGTCGGCAATGCTCACGTCCACCTCGTGGCCCACCCCGGAGATCACCGGCACCGGCGAGGCGGCAATTGCCCGCGCCACCATCTCCTCGTTGAACGCCCACAGGTCCTCGAGGGAACCGCCACCCCGCACCAGCAGGATCACGTCCACCAGCCCCGCGCGGCCAAGCCGGCCCAGCGCCTGGGCAATCTCCCCCTCCGCCCCCCGTCCCTGCACCCGCACCGGCGCCAGCAGCACCGCCAGTCGTTCCCAGCGCGACAGCACCTTGAGGACATCGCGGATGGCCGCCCCCGAGGGCGATGTCACGACCCCCACCCGCAGCGGCAACGCGGGCATCGGCCGTTTGCGCTCGCGGGCGAAGAGCCCCTCCCCCTCGAGCTTGGCCTTGAGCTGCTCGAAGGCGAGCTGGAGTTCACCGATCCCCTCGGGCCGCACCTCGGCCACGATGAGCTGCAGGGAGCCCCGTTGCGGGTACACCTCGAGGGATCCGTAGAGGAGCACGGCCAGACCGTCGGTGAGCTTGAAACGCAACCGGTCGGCACGCGCCGCCCACATGGCGCAGGAGAGGGTCCCCTCGGCATCCTTGATCTGGAAGTAGCGGTGGCCGGAACCGGCTATTTTCACCCCCGAGAGTTCGCCCCGCACCCACACACCCGAGAAGGCACCAGCAAGCGCCGCGTTCACCTGGCGGATCAGTTCGCCCACCCCAAAGATCTGGGCACTCACCGCGGCGCCACCTCGCCCGTGCGGGCCCCCACCCCCATGAGCACCAGGGTCAGGTACTGGATCTCGGCATCCCAGAAGTTGTACTCGAACAACCCCGCCACGGTAATGCCGGTCACCGCCACGAGGCTGGCCGCCGCCATCACCCGCCGGCGGCGGTCCGGCTGTCCCACCCCTCGCCACGCCTGCCGCGCAAAGGCGCCCAGCAACCACAGGTACGCGGCAGCCGCAGGGAGACCCCGCTCGGCGGCAATCTGCAGCAGGTTGTTGTGAAGGTGGGGGACGCGCCAGCGCGGGGCGTCGTCGCGGCGGTAGAGCGAGTACATGCTGGACACCATGCCAAGGCCCACCCCCGACCAGGGGTGGTCGCGCACCATCTGGACACCGGAAATGGCCATGCAGAGCCGATCGTAGTTCGCCGGCTGCCGCAAATCCACTGTGGAAACCGCCCGCGCCACGATGGCATGCGGCAACACCGCCCAGAGCAGGAGGAACGCCAGCGGGTAGACGAGCAGCAGCCGGCGGTGCCAGAGCACCGCCAGCAGGAGCAGGCCCGCGACGAGGCCAACCCACGCGTTGCGGGTGAAGGAGAGCACCAGCGCCACAATCCCCAGGGCCGCCGGCACCACCTGCCAGAGGCGGCGCCCGGAGAGCAACGCGTCGGTGAGCAGCACCAGCACCACGAGCAGCAACCACCCCGAGTAGGTCATGTAGTGGGAGAGCGGGCCGCGGATGCGGTGCTCCAGGCTGTCCGCACCCAGGTGGTACTGGACGATCCCCCACACCGAAAGCACCCCGCCCGTGAGGGCGAGGCCCGTCACCAGCCGTGGCCACCACGACTCGTCCAGCCACGCCGCGGCCAACGGCACGACGGCAAACACCAGCAGGCGCGGCAGGTTGCCGACGCTCACCAGCGGATCCAGCGAGGCGAGGGCAGCGAGGACGGACAGCGCGGCAAAGGCGGCGAGCGGTGCCAGGAGCGGCCGTGCCAGCGGGTGACCGGCCAGCTCGCCCCGCCGCCACGCCACCCACCCCGCCCCGAGCGCCACCACCAGCAGGCCGTTGGCCAGTGCCAGGCGGGCGGAAAACACGGCTGCCCCCGCCAGAGCCGCTGCCGCCACGGTAGACGGCGAAAGGCGCTCGGGCAGGACCGTGGGCACCTGGAACGTCACTCCGCCGCCGGGAGCGCCTCCTCGACGAGCATGACGGGGATGTCACTCACCACCGGGTAGGTCTTCCGGCAGCTGGCGCAGCGCAGGCCCTCTTCCACCACCGGCTCCTCGTCTCGGAACTTGTCGCGGTACTTGGCCACCAGGGCCTCGGCGGTGGCCGTATCGAGTCGCACCACTTCCAAATCCGCCTTGCAGGCGGGGCAAACGAGGATTTCCAGCAGCTGGGGATCTACCGGCATAGCGGCCTCCCGAAGCGCATCCTAGCACGAGGCTTGCCCATCCTGGGGGGCGAGGGCATGATGGCGCGGTGCGAGTCCTGCAGGTGGTTGCGGCGGATCGGTGGACGGGGGCTGCGGCCACGGCGCTCCAGGCCGCTGTGGCGCTGCGCAGCGCCGGGGTCGAGTGCCACTTTGCCCACCGCCGGGGGCACAACCTGGAGGCGCGCCTGGCGGGGTACGAGTGGGCCCACGCCATCCTCGAACCGGTCGGCTCGGTCCGGAGTTTCCTGCGCTCGCTGCGCGCCCTGCGCCACTTAGCCTCGGACTTCGACCTCGTCCACACCCACCTCCCCCAGGATCACCTCCTCGCCACCCTCGCAGGAGCCCGCCTCCTGGTGCGTTCCATCCACCACCCCAACCACCTGCCCCGCCACGCTTACTACCGCCTGCTGCTGCGCCGGACGGACGCTTTCGGACTTGCCAACACGGCGCTGGGAGAGGCCCTCTCCCGAAGCCCCTGGGCCGCCCGCCCCCGAGCCGTGCTGCCGGTGGCCCTGGAACCCCGCTTCCGCCCCGCCCCGGTGGGACCGGTGGTGCGGCAGCGTCTGGGCATACCGACCCAGGCGGTTGTCGTGGGCACCATCGGCAAGCTGGATCGCGGCCGTGGCCACGGGACCTTCCTCGCGGCGTTGGCCCGCGTCCCCGCAGCGTGGGGGATGGTGATCGGCAAGGGTCCGCTCCTGCCCCACCTGCGGCGCACGGCGCAGGAGCTGGGGATCGCTGGCCGGGTGGTGTGGCCCGGGTACGTGGAAGAAGGCCTCGAGTCGCTCTACGCCGCCATGGATCTCTTCGTCTTCCCCGCCGCCGGCTCCGACTGGGCCCACCGCGCCATTGCCGAGGCGGCCGGGTGCGGCGTCCCCACCCTTGCTGCCGACCTCCCCGGCGTGCGGGATCTGGTCGAACCGCCCGCGACGGGCGAGCTCTTCCCCTGCGACGATGCAGCGGCGCTCGCGGTCCTGCTCCAGCGCTGGGCGGCGAACCCTGACCAGCGCCGAGAGGCTGGCGCCGAGGCGGCCCGACGCGCCGCCGCCAGGTGGACCTCCGAGCGGCTCGCCGCTGCCTGTCTGGAGCTCTACCGGGTCTGCCCGGGGCTTGCTCCCCGTCCTGGCGCCGGTGCGCCTGCGGGGGCTTGACACGGGCGACCCAGGGCATTAGATTGAGAAAAGAAACATTCCGAGCGTTCGGTTTGTAAGTGGACGCGGAGGAGGGCAGGACATGGCAGGGAGCCAGGGCGGAGCCAGGGAACTCCAGCAATGGCCGTGCTCTCCTACACTGTGGCCGGAGCGAGAAGAACGCCTCCGCGAATGAACGCGGGGTGATCGTGGCAGGGCGCCGAGGCGCCCGGGAGGACATCATGTTTGGATTCGTCTCTCGTTACCCAGTTCCAAGGACGAGGGCCCTGCCGGCACTGGCCGGCGCCGCCTTCGTCCTCCTCGTGGCGGCACTGCCCGTCCTGGGGCAGGTCGCCGACGCCATCGTCGACGTGCAGGTCGTCGACGACCAGAACCAGCCGCTACCCGGCGCCACGGTGACCATCACCGGCCAGGAGACCGGGTGGGAACGGGTGGCGGTGAGCGATGCGGCAGGGATGGCCCGCATCGTGGCCATTCCCCCTGCTGTCTACACCGTCCGCATCCAGCTCTCCGGCTTCACCCCGGTGGTGCAGGAGGGGTTGGCGTTGCGGGTCGGGCAGACCGCTCGCCTCGTGGCCACCTTGAAACCTGTCGCCACCGAAGAGATCACGGTGACCGCCGAGGCCCCCATGGTGGACGTGCTCAAGTCCGACGTCTCCAGCAACGTCACCCCGGAGCAGATCCGCGACCTGCCGGTGGCCGAACGCGACTTCCAGAAGCTCGCCTTCATCGCCCCCGGCGTGCAGCGCGAGCGGGGGGCGTACCGCTTCATCACCAACGCCCCCGTGCTGGGGTCCGGGGGTAACGCTAGCCAGGCCACGGTCATGGTGGACGGCGTGGACCTCACCGACGCGGCCTTGGGGCTGGCACGGACCCGCTTCTCCCAGGATGCCATTCAAGAGTTCCGGGTGATCACCAACCGCTTCGACACCGAGATCGGCCAGTCCTCGGGGGGCGCCCTCTCCATCATCACCAAGTCCGGCACCAACGAGTTCTCCGGCAGTGTGTTCGGCTTCTACCGGGGCGACTCCCTCCGCACCCAGGGGAAGTTCGAGACCGGGGACCAGAACTTCACCCGCTACCAAACGGGGTTCACCCTGGGCGGAGCCGCGGTGCGGGACGTGACCCACTACTTCCTCTCCTACGAGTACATCAACGAGGACAACATTGCCCTCTTCCGCCCCCAGGGGGCGTTCGTGAACCAGGCTGCCGACGTCGACCACCCCTTCAACCAGCACCTCTTCCTGGCTAGCCTGGACCACCGCATCGGCAACGAGCAGACCCTGCAGGCCAAGCTGGTTCTGGAACGCTACCGGGAGGAGAACTTCCGTGTCGGCGGGGTGGCTGACGAGGCCAGCGGCATGCAGCTCAACCGCGACAACTGGAACCTCGGCGTGGGTCACAGCTGGGCCCTCGGCGGCAACAAGCTCAACAGCCTGCACCTCCAGTTGGGGCGCAAGAACTTCGACGAACCCAACAACTCCCAGGCCATGGGGGAGTACTTCACTTTCGGCACTACCCTCGTCACCGGTGCCAACATCGTGGGCGACCAGGAGATGACCGGCGATTACCTGGAGCTGCGCGACACCTTCCACGTTTTCGTGAGCGGCCCCACCTCCAGCCACGACGTTAAGTTCGGGGGTTCGATCCAGAAGGTGGAGGAGGACTGGTACTACCCGGTGTTCCCCCACGGCGCCATCTACTGGGCCAACGACACCCGCACCCTGCCCTTCTACTACTTCTACGCGGTGGGTGAACCGCGCACCAAGGTGGACACCACCCTCTACGGCGTGTTCGTCCAGGACGACTGGCGGGTGAACCGCAACCTCACCGCCAGCCTCGGCCTGCGCTGGGACCTGGACACCGACGGCAACAACCCTGACTTCACGCACCCGGTGGAGCCGGAGAAGCGCCACACCGACAAGAACAACTGGCAGCCGCGCTTCTCCTTCGTGTGGGACGTCACCGGCCGCGGCGCCAGCGTGCTGCGCGGTGGGGCCGGCAAGTTCACCGGCCGCTACCTCCTCGTGCCGTCCTTCGTCGAGCTGCAGCAGAACGGCATCACCGGCCGCACCATCTACACCCGCATCAACGGCCTGTTCCTCGGCCTGCCAGCTGCCTTCTGGATGAACCCGGCGGACCCGGAGCACACCGGTGTGCTGCTCAAGCCCAACATTGCCCTTCTCGCCCCCAGCCTGGAGGCGCCCGAAGCGGTGCAGAGCAGCCTCGGCTTCACGCAGAAGCTGGGCTCCAGCGGGCTCTTCCTCGACCTGGAGGCGGTCTACGTGGAGGGGGACAACGAGATCGTGATCCGCGACGTCAACTGGAGTGGCAACGCCACGCATACCCGCCCCAATACCAACTACACTCAGATCAACGAGTACACCAACGAGGGGCACTCCAAGTACAAGGCTCTCACGGCCAGCCTCAACGGCACGCTCTCCGGCGGGCACCTGCTCACCTTCTCCCTCACCTGGGCGGACAAGAAGAACATCTCCGACGACTTCTCCCCAGCCCTGGTGGACTACCCCTCCGACCCGGCGGACATCGAGGCCGAATGGGGGCGCAGCCGCGCCGACGAGCGGCTGCGGGCGGTCCTCTCGGGCGTGTTCCACCTGCCCTGGGACGTGATCGTGGCGCCCATTTACGAGTACGGCTCCGGGCAGCCCTGGAACGCGCGGCTCGGCTACGACTACAACGGCGACGGCCGCTTCAGCGACCGCGCAGCGGGGGTGAAGAAGTACAGTCAGGACGGCCCCGACTTCCGCAGCTTCTCCCTGCGCATCACCAAGGGGTTTGCGGTGGGGGGCAGCCGGCTCGACGTCATCGTGGAAGGGTTCAACCTCTTCGACAACACCAACTTCAATCCAGACTCGGTGGATTCGGCCATGTACCGTTCTGGCCCGACGGTGACCAACCCCACGGCCTCGTACGTGGCCAACCCCAACTTTGGGAAGTACTCGGCCACGCTGTCGCCGCGTGAGATTCAGCTCGGTTTGCGGTATACGTTCTAGCCACTGCGGGGAAGGGAGGAGAGGGGTGCTTAGCCCCTCCCCTCCCGCTCCCCCGCCGAGGGAGGGTGCCATGGCCATCGAAACTGGGTTGCAGGGCAAGGTCGTCATCGTCACCGGTGCGGCTGCCGGCATCGGCCGCGGGACGGCCCGGCGGTTCGCCACAGAGGGGTGCCGAGTTGCCGCGTGGGACGTGAACGACCAGGACGCCGCCGCGCTCGTTGCCGAGCTGGCGGCCGCAGGCGGTGAGGCCGCATTCTGGAAGGTCAACGTGGCCAAGGCCGAGGAGGTGAGCGCGGCCACGGCTGCGGTGGTGGAGAAGTGGGGGCGCATCGATGTCCTCGTCAACAACGCCGGCATCGTGCGCGACGCCCAGCTCGTGAAGTGGAAGGACGGGCAAGTGGTGGCCGTCATGACCGATGAGGCGTGGGAGGCGGTGATCGGTGTCAACCTGCGGGGGGTGTTCAACTGCACCCGTGCCGTGGTCCCGCACATGATCGCCCGCGGCCAAGGGGTGGTGCTCAACGCCAGCTCGGTGGTGGGGCTGTACGGCAACTTCGGCCAGACCAACTATGTCGCCACCAAGGCCGGCGTCATTGGCATGACCAAGGTGTGGGCGCGGGAGCTGGGCCGCTTCAAGATCCGCGTCAACGCGGTGGCACCGGGGTTCATCGCCACGGAGATCCTGCGTGCCATGCCGGAGAAGGTGCTGGACGGGATGGTGGCGCGCACGCCCCTGGGCCGCATGGGAGAAGTGGACGACATTGCCAACGCCTACGTGTGGCTGGCTTCGGATGCGGCGTCGTTCGTCACCGGCGCGGTGCTGTCGGTGTACGGCGGCATCGTGACGGGAACATAGGGCACAGCTTCGACGCAAGCTCCGGCGGAGCGTGGGGCGGGGGTGCTGGCGCCCCCGGCCCCCGTACGGGGCATGAGGTGACTATGGCTCGCTACGCACGAATCGTCTCGACGGGGCGTTTCCTGCCCGAACGCGAAGTCACGAACGATGAGCTCCGCGCCCGCTTCGATCCCGTCGTGCCGGAGTTCGTCACCAAGATGGAGGAGTCGAGCGGCATCAGGAGTCGCTACTGGGCCCCCGATGACTGGGCCACCTCGGACGTGGCGCTCCCCGCCGCCCGCCAGGCGCTGGAGCGGGCAGGCCGCAAACCAGAAGAGGTGGACCTCATCATCCTCGGGACCGACTCCCCGGACTACATCACCCCCGCCACCTCCGTGGTGTTGCAGCACAAGCTGGGGGCGAAGAACGCCGGCACCTTCGATATTGGATGTGCCTGCGCCTCCTTCCCCACGGGGCTGGCCTGCGCCGCGGGGCTGCTGGCCGCCAACCCCTCTTTGAAAACCGTCCTGGTGGTGGGGGTGTACCTCATGCACAAGCTGGCCAGCCCTGCCGATCCCATGATCTTCTTCTACGGCGACGGGGCCGGGGCTGCCGTGCTGGAGGCTGCAGCCGAACCGGGCTTCGTGGCCAGCGCCGCCCAGGCAGACGGAGCCTACCACCGCCACTGGGGGATCTATGCCGGCGGCACCTTCGAACCCGCCACCGAAGAGGCGGTGAAGGCGGGGCGGACCACCGTACGGATGCTGGAGCGGTACCCGCCGGAGATCAACCACGAGGGGTGGCCCCGCCTCACCAGAAAGCTGGCGGCAGCGGGCGGGTTTGCCGTCTCGGATCTGGATTTCATCATCTTCACCCAGGTGCGCAAGCCGTCCATCGAACTGGTCATGGGGGAGCTGGGCTTGTCCATGGACAAGACCCACACGGTGATGGAGAAGTGGGGTTACACCGGTTCCGCCTGCATCCCCATGGCCCTGGACGACGCCATGGAGCAGGGGAAAATCCACCCCGGCGACCTGGTGGCGTTCGTGGGTTCGGGGGTGGGCTACAACCAGGCCGCCGCAGCGTTCCGAATGCTGTGAGCGGCACGGCCGTTGGGGAACGGCAGGAGAACGGAGGCCAGGAAGCGTGAAGGGCTGGCAGGCAGTGCTGGTAGGCGTGGTGATCCTCGTTCTCCTCGGGGCCGCCGGGGCGGTGTGGATGGTGTGGCGGCGGCCCCTCGCCGTGTACGCGTGGCAGAGCCGCCTGGCGCTGCGCGCCGCGGGCCTGGAGCAACGCCGCATTCCCACGGAGGCTGGCGTCCAGTGTGCCTTCGTGGGCGGGAGCGGACCGCCGCTCCTGCTGCTCCACGGCGCCGGGGACCAGGCCGGGAGCTGGGCGAAACTGGCCGCTCCCCTCGTCCGCTCCCACACCCTCATCGTTGCCGACCTGGCGGGTCACGGCGACTCCCACCCCCGCACCGGACCCATCGCCACGGCCCAGGTCTTGGCCGGGGTCGAGGGGGTGGTGCGCGCCCTTGCCGCCGACCGCAAAATCACCGTTGTGGGCAATTCGCTGGGTGGTTGGATGGCGATGCTCCTGGCCCACCGCCACCCGGAGTGGGTGGAGCGCATCGTGGTGATCGACGGGGGGGCCATCACCGGCTCGAACCTGCAGGCGCGCATCCTGCCCCGCACCCGGGAGGAAGCGCGCGAAGCGATGCGGCAGGTGCGCGATGCGGCGAGTCAGGAGGTGCCCGACTTCGTGCTGGACGACGTGGTGCGCCAGGCCCGCCGAGGACCCCTGGCACGCTTTGCGCAAACGGCCGCTACCATGGAGGCCTTTACCCTGGACGGCAAGCTCGCGGAAATCCACACACCCGTGGCGCTCATCTGGGGCGAGTCCGACCGCCTCATGCCGCTGGACTACGCCCGTCGCATGCTGGCCGAACTACCCCAGGCCACTCTTACCACCCTGCCCCGCTGCGGCCACGTGCCACAGGTAGAGTGCCCCGAGGCGCTCTTGGCGGTGCTCCGGCCCCTTTTGGAGGAGCGACCATGACACCCTTGGCCCCAGGAGGCTGCCGTGCTGCACGGTGATCTCCTCGGCGAGCGCGCCCGGCTTTCTCCCGACGCCACGGCGCTCGTCTACGTCCCAACGGGCGAGCGCCTGTCGTACCGCGAGCTGGACGCGCGCTCGCGCCGCACCGCAGCGGTATGGCTGGGCGAGCTGCAACTCGCCCCCGGCGACCGCATTGGCCTTTTCGCCCACAACTCCATCGAGTTTCTCGACTGCTTCTTTGCCGCCGGCAAGTCGGGCGTGGTGTTGGTGCCCTTGAGCACCCGCCTCACCGCCCACGAACTGGAGTACATCGTGCGCGACTCGGGGATGCGGGCCCTCGTCTACGATGGGGAACTTGCCCCCACCGTGAGGGAGCTCAGGCAGCGGGTGGAGCTGGCGCGTTGGATTGCCCTGGGCGAGCCGGCCGCGCCCAGCGATCCCCGCTTCTCGGAGCTCGTGGCGTCAGCCCCTACCTTCGGTTCCTTCCCCCGTGTGGATCCCGAAGCTCCCTACTGCCTGCTCTACACCTCCGGTACCACCGGCAAACCCAAGGGGGTGGTGACCCCCCACCGCATGGTCAGCTGGAACGCCGTCAACACCGTGTGCTGCTGGCAACTGCGCGAGGACGACGTATCGCCCATCTTCACCCCCCTCTACCACGCTGGCGGGCTCGGCGCCTTCCTCACCCCCCTCGTGGCCATTGGCGGCACTGTCGTGCTCCACCGCGGGTTCGACCCCTCGGAAGTGTGGCGCACCATCGAGAAGGAGCGCTGCACCGTGGTGCTGGGCGTTCCCACCATCTGGAAGCTGCTCCTGGAGGCGCCCGAGTTTGCCACCGTGGATCTCTCCCACGTGCGCTGGTTCATCTCCGGCGGGGCCCCGCTCCCGCGTTACCTCATCGAGGCGTACCAGCAGCGCGGCGTGGTGTTCCGCCAGGGGTACGGGCTCACCGAGGTGGGGGTGAACTGCTTTGCCATGAGCAACGAGGACTCGGTGCGCAAGGCGGGCTCCATCGGCAAACCCCTCATGTTCACCGAGGCTCGCCTGGTGGACGAGGCCGGCCGTGAGGTGCCGGTGGGCGAAGTGGGGGAGCTGTGGCTGCGCGGTCCCCACGTTTCCAAGGGGTACTGGAACAACCCGGAGGCCACTGCCGCCGCCCTGGACGCGGACGGGTGGTTCCACACCGGCGATTCGGCGCGCCGCGACGAGGAGGGTTTCTTCACCATTGCCGGCCGCAAGAAGGACATGTTCATCTCGGGGGGTGTCAACGTCTACCCGGCGGAAATCGAGGGGGAGCTGCTCCTCCACCCGCAGGTTCAGGATGCCGCCGTGATCGGCGTGCCCGACCCCACCTGGGGCGAGGTGGGGGTGGCGTTCGTCGTGCTCCGGTTGACGCCCCCGCCGTCGCCCCAGGAACTCGCCGCCTTCCTGGCGACGCGGCTCGCCCGCTACAAGCTGCCCAAGGAGTTCCTCTTCGTGCCGGAGCTGCCGAGGACACCCTACGGCAAGGTCATCAAGGGGGAGTTGCAGGCCGCCTACGCGCGCCTGAAAGGCGGAGAGCCGTCCGAACCCCCCGGGGGACGGCCGTGAGCACCCCCCAGAGCGCCGCGCGGGGGGGTTTGGCCCACCGCCTGGACGGGGAGGGGGAGCCGCTCGTGCTGTTGAACGGCGGCCTCATGACCATCTCCTCCTGGGAACCTTTCGCCGCGGCGCTGGCGCGCCACTACCGCGTGATCCGCTGCGACTTCCGCGGCCAACTGCTGTCGCCCGGCGTGCCACCCCCGCACCTCGAAGCGCACGTGGAGGACGTGGTGCAGCTGCTCGATGCCCTGGGCGTGGGCGCGGCGCACCTGGTGGGCACCTCCTTCGGGGGCGAGGTGGGGCTCCTGCTGGCGGCACTCCACCCCGAGCGAGCCCGCTCCCTGGTCGCGGCCACGGTGGTGGACTACCCGCCCCCGGCCATGCGGGCGGCCGATGCGGCCCTCGCTGCCGCCGCGGCAGAAGGGGCTGCCAGTGGCGACGGCACGGGCATGTTTGCCACCATGCTCCCCATCGTCTACTCGCCCCAGTTCCTGGCTGCCCATGGGGACGAACTTGCCGCCCGACAGGAGAGCTTTTCCCGTCTGCCCAGGGAGTTCTTTGCCGGGGGGAGGGCCATTCTCGACGCCATCGACACCATGGACCTGCGGCCGCTCTTGGGGGCGATCCGCTGCCCCACCTTGGTGGTGGCCGCGGAACACGACGCCCTCATGCCGGAAGAGCGCACCCGTGCCGTGGCTGCGGCGATTCCCGGCGCCCGCTTCCAGCTCGTCGCGGGGAGCGGGCACGCCCTGGTCGTGGAGAAGCAGCAGGAGTTCTTGGACCTCGTGAGGGCGTTTCTCGCCCACGTGCGGGGGGAGCCGTGCTAGTCTCGGCTCGAAAAGGAGTTCACGCATTGGAGGAGACCATGAGGAAACCCGTTTACATCGCTGCGTACCACCAGTCCAAGTTCGGCAAGCTCATGGATATGAGCCTGCCCGACATCATTGCCAACGCTGTCCAGGGAGTCTGTCGCGAGATCGGCGCGGATCCCGCCGTGATCGATGTGGGCTCGGTGGGCGCCGTGTGCAACATCTCGCTCAACGAGCAGGGGCTTCTGTCCGGGCTCATGGCCGAGGTACCGGGGCTTGCCGCCAAGCCCATCGAGTCGGTGGAAAACGCCTGCGCCTCCGGCGGCCAAGCCATCCTCTCCACCATCTACAAGCTCCAGTTCGGCCTCGGCGACGTGGGCATTGCCGTGGGGTTCGAGAAGATGCGCGACAACGAGGGCAAGATGGACGGCAAGCTGGTCGGCAAGGCGCTGGGCATGTTTGCCCATCCCGCCGAGCGCGAGGGGAAGGTGTTCGTCTTCCCCCACCTCTTTGCCGAGGTCATGGAGCTGTACATGAAGACCCACGATGTAACCGAGGAACAGCTTGCCCAGATTGCCGTGATCGAGTACGCCAACGCCAACAAGAACCCATACGCGCAGATGCAGAAGGCGGTTGTCACGCTGGAAACCGCCATGAAGATCGAGGGGATCAACCGCTACGTGGTGGAGGGGCTCCCCTTGAAGACCTACGACTGCTCGCAGATCACCGACGGCTACGCGGCCATGATCATCGCCACGGAAGAGGGCCTGAAGAAGCTGGGCGTTGCCAAGGCTGACTGCGTGGAGATCGCTGGCTACGCCCAGGCCACCGACCCCTTGAGGAAGGGGATCCGCGACGTGCTGCGGCCGGCTGGGGCGTTTGCCGCCATGAACAACGCCTACGCCATGGCCGGCGTGAAGCCAGCCGACGTGGACGTGGCCGAGGTCCACGATTGCTTCACGGTCATGGCAGCCATTGCTGCCGAGGTGCTGGGGAGAGCGCCCTACGGCCGGGGAGCCGCCTACTGGAACGAGGGGAAGGCCTCCCTGGGCGGCGAGTGCCCCATCAACACCTCGGGCGGTCTCATCGCCAAGGGTCACCCCATCGGTGCCACCGGCGTCGCCATGGTGGGTTGGTGCGCGTGGCAACTGTTGGGCAAGGTCCCGCCGGAACTCCAGGTCAAGAACGCAGAGGTGGCAGCCACCTTCAACATTGGCGGTCCCATCTGCGCGTCGGTGTGTACCGTCTTGAAGCCAGCGGTTTGACCGTTTGGGGGGACAGGGGCAGGCCCCAGGCCTGGCCCCTGTCCGCTCCCCGCGCGCCTCTGGAGGACCCCCATGGCAGCGTCACCCCAACCCCCCCAGCCCGTGCCGTCTCGGTCGGGGTTCATCCACCCCGACGGCCACGACATCTGGTACGAGTACTTTGGCGACGGGAACCGAGAAGCGGTCGTGCTCCTCAACGGCCTGGCCATGTCCACCAAGGCGTGGTACGCCTTCCTGCCCCTCCTCACCGACGAGTTCGACGTACTGCTCTACGACTACCTGGGGCAAGGGGCGTCCTCCAAGCCGGACGTGCCGTACTCCATCACCCGGATCGCCCAGTACCTTACCGAGATCATGGACACGCTGGGCCTCGAGAAGATCCACTCCATGGGCATCTCCTACGGCGGGTTCATCGCCATCGAGCACGCCCGGCAGTTCTGGCCCCGCCTCCACACCTTGACCCTCTCGGGCATCATCCTCTCCCGCGAGGAGCTCTTCGAGCAGTACGAAGCCATCTCCCTGCGCTTCTACCGCGAGGGGCCCGAGCGCTTCGACCTCTACACCGAGTACATGTACGAGAAGATCTTCGGCGAGCCGTTCGTGCGCCGCGTGACGCGGGCCGGCCTGGAGCCGATGCGGCAGCGCTTCGTCGAGCGCTACAAGAACGACATCCACTGCCTCATCCGGCTCACCGAGGCCCAGGAGGAGTACTTCGGGGAATTGGACAACCGCATGCACGAGTACCGGGCGGTGGCCACCCCGACCCTCATCATGCCGGGGGAGCAGGACCGGGCCATCCCCCTGTGGGCGCAGAAGAAGATGCTGGACATCTTCCCCAACTCCCGCTGGCTCCTCATTCCCGAGTGCGGCCACGTGGCCTACCTGGAGCGGCCCGACGTGTTCTTCCCCACCCTCAAGGCGTTCATGCGGGCCAAGCGGACAGACTTCCCCGCGCCGCTGTGAGGAGCGGCAGCGGCAGCAGCAGCACACTCTGACCTACAGCACGAACCGCTTGCGGATGTACTCGGCGACCACGTCGCGGGCGTAGCGGAGGACTGTCTCCTCCGCTTCGCCGGGGTCGCAGAAGTCGGGGGTGGTGACGACTTCGTCCACCATCTCGGCAAACCACTCTGCCGCCAGGACGCGCCGGCACCCCTCCGCATCGAGACCCGCGCGCGCCATCGCCTCGGGCGTGGGCGAGGTGAAGGTCACCGTGCACCGGCCCGTCTCGTCCGCAGCTCCCAGCTGCACACACCCTTGCAGGAACGCCATGATCGCCCGGAGCTGTTCAGCTGTCATGGCGACAGGGTACCCCATTCCCCAGGCTCTGCTGCCGCGCCGCGTCAGTGGGGCTGGATGCCCAGCAGTTCCACCTCGAACACCAGCCCCTGGTTGGGGGCAATGACCCGACCGGCTCCCCGCTCGCCGTAGGCCAGCTCGGGGGGGATGAAGAGCTGCCACTTGGAACCCACTTTCATTAGTTGCAGCGCCTCCGTCCACCCCTTGATGACGCTGTTCACCGGCAGGCTGGCCGGTTCGCCCCGGGCGTAGGAGCTGTCGAACTCGGTACCGTCCAGGAGCATGCCGCGGTAGTGGACGGTCACGGTATCGGTGGCTGTGGGCGTGGGGCCCGTGCCGTCGGTGAGCACCTTGTACTGCAGGCCGCTGGGGAGCGTGGTCACGCCCGGCTTGCCCTTGTTGGCCTGGAAGAAGGCGTCGGCGGCCTTCTTGTTGGCCGCCGCCTGCGCCTGCATGTACTCCTGCTGCTTGGCCACCATCTCCTGCTGGAAGGCCTGGATGGTGGCTGTCATCTCCTCCTCGGTCATGGCCAAGGCGCCACCCGCCAGGGCATCGGCAAAGCCCCGGCCAAACGCCTGGGCGTCCACCATCACCCCCTGCTGCCGGAAGGTCTTGCCCAGGTCGGCGCCCAGGCTGTAGGCGAGCTTCTGCTGCGCCGTCATGGCCGGTTTTTCCTCGGCAGAGACCGGGGAGAGGGTGGTCATGCACGTAACGAGAACTGCAACAAAGATCCGGTTCATGTCGTCCTTTCTCTCGAGGCAGCAGGTCGCGCTGGATCGAGGTGCCCTCGGGCGCAGGGATTGTAGCGCGAACGGCTCGCTGTCGCTCGCACGCTCAATCTTCGGAGCGCAGCATGCCGCGGCGCAGGATCTCGGAGATCTCGCGGATTACCTCGTCGGTGTTCTTCCCAAAGTGGTCGCGCACCCCAAAGAGGATCTCCACGGCAAAGAAGTTGAGGAAGAACCGGCTCGCCATCATCACCGCCGAGACGGGGGAAATGCCGGGGCGCAGCCGCCTCGCCACCTCCTCGACCAGGCCCCGGGAGACGAGGAAGTGCTCGAACCGCCGGGCCATCTCCGAATAGAACTTGCGGATGTGCTCGCCGCCAAACTCCACCACGTCCACGTAGATGAGCGCCACGTAGCGCCGGTAAGTGTGCACGAGATCGCGCGACGCCCTGCCGATCGCCTCCAGGTTGTCGGGGAAGCGGCCGGTGGCCAGGGCCACGTTGAACGGCAGCTGCGGATCGTCGATGGCCTGCCAGTACTGGTCCAGGAGGGTGCGAAAGATCGTCTCTTTGTCCGCAAAGTGGTGGTAGACGTTGCCCGTGGACACACCCGCCTTGGCGGCAATGTCACGGATCGAGGTGGCCCGGTAGCCGCAGTGGGAAAAAAGCTCCAGGGCAGCTTCCAGGATCTGTTCCCGACTGCGTTGCGAGCGTTCTGCCTGATTCACGAGAACCTACCAATCGTTCGGTTTGTATCCTAGCCGCCCTGCTCCCCCCCGTCAAGCACGGCCAGCGATACCAGGGGAAAGCCCGCCGTAGCTGGCCAGTGGCTCCCCGCTGCCCCTGGGCCAGGCCGGTGCAGCGGGCGGGGATCGCCGGCACCCCAGCAAGACGCCTACTTGGCGTACTCCACGGCGCGCGTTTCCCGGATCACCGTGACCTTGATCTGCCCGGGGTACGTGAGCTCCCCTTCGATCCGTTTGGCCACATCGCGCGACAGCCACACCGCATCCTCGTCGGAGATGCGTTCCGACTCCACGATGATGCGCAACTCGCGTCCGGCCTGGATGGCAAAGGCCTTTTGAACCCCCTTGAACTCGTTGGCAATCGCCTCCAGCTTCTCCAGCCGCTTCAGGTAGCTCTCCAGGATCTCGCGCCGCGCCCCGGGCCGCGCTGCCGAGAGGGCGTCCGCTGCCGTCACCAGCACCGCCTCGATGCTGCGCGGGTCCACGTCACCGTGGTGGCACTCCATGGCGTGGATCACTTCTTCCGACTCCCCGTACTTGCGCAGCAGCTCGCGGCCGATGTCCAGGTGCGTCCCCTCCATCTCGCGGTCCACCGCCTTGCCAATGTCGTGCAGCAGCGCAGCACGCTTGGCCACCCGCGCGTTGACCCCCAGCTCCGCCGCCAGGTGGCCGGCCAGCCACGCCACCTCCTTCGAGTGCGCCAGTACGTTTTGCCCGTACGAGGTACGGTACTGCAGCCGGCCCAAGAGTTTCAGCAGCTCCGGGTGGATGTCGGGGAACCCCAGCTCGATGGCGGCCGCCTCCCCGTCGCGGAAGATCTTCTCGTCCAGCTCCCCCTGCACCTTGGCCACCACCTCTTCGATCCGGCCCGGGTGGATGCGTCCATCCAGCATCAGCCGCTCCAAGGCCAGCCGCGCCACCTCCCGCTTGACCGGGTCGAAACTGGAGAGGAGCACCGCTCCGGGCGTGTAGTCCACGATGAGGTCCACCCCCGTGGCCGTCTCCAGTGCGCGGATGTTCCTCCCCTCGCGGCCGATGATGCGGCCTTTCATCTCGTCGTTGGGCAGGTCCACCACGGAGACGGTGCTCTCCACCACGTGCTCCGCCGCCACCCGCTGGATGGCCGCAGCAATCACCTTCTTAGCGCGCAGGTTGGCCTCCTGGTTGGCCTCCTCCTCGATGCGACGGATGGTTCGAGCCGCGTCCATGCGGGCCTCGTTCTCCATGGCGCGCATCAACTCCTGCTTGGCCTGCTCCGAGGTCATGCCGGCAATGCGCTCCAGCTCGATCCGCTGCTCCGCGAGGGCAGCAGCAATTGCATCCTCCTGGAGCGCGATGGCAGTTTCCCGTTCCTCCAGTTGCTGGCGCAGCGCCTCCACCGCGGCCTCGCGACGCTCCACCTCCTTGAGCCGTTCCGCCACCTCGCTGCTCTGCTGGACGAGCTGTCGCTCCAGCGTCAGCAGCTCCTGGCGGTAGTCGTGGGTCTCCCGTTCGAACTCGCTGCGCGCCTCGAGCAGCTTCTCGCGCGCCATGATGGCGGCATCTTTCAGCCGCTGCTCGGCCTCCTGCTCGGCCACGGCCAGGATCCGCCGGGCATCGCGCTCCGCCTCGCTCTTGACAGCCTGCGCCACGGAACGCACACGTCGGCCGAACAGCCACAGCACGGCCGCCGCCACCCCGGCGCCGACCACCGCGGCAATCAGCAGAACTGCGGTGTTCATGAACCCCCCTTTCAAGGAACGCGTGGTGCGCCTCGAAAAAGGGTGCAGAAGGGAGAGGAAGCGCCCCCGCTCTCGGCCGTGTGAGCAACCCTATTTGAACCTGTGATCCACAGGAGGGAGCCTGCCCGCCGGGCTTCACTCGTCGCGCCTGGGGCGCGACTGGATCCGCCCGGCGCGGACCGGGCCCCCATCAAATAGGTGTTGGTTCACCAATAGTTTCGCTCATCACCAACCGCGCAGGGGCCTCCCATCGAATCGTTATCGAGTCCCTACTCATGGGGCTCAAGCACCTCGTCCAGCCGCTTCACCAACCCTTCTACCCTTTTCTTGAACCGCTCGTTTCGCGCACCAGGTTCTGTCCGTTGCTCCCGAAAGAGCTCGTCCGCGATATTGAGCGCCGCCAGCACGGCCAGCTTCGCCGTGTCCACCTGGGGGGAAACTTCGGCCAGTTCTCGCATGCGACGATCCACGTAGCGGGCGAGCTCCTCGAGGTGCTCGCTCCCCTCGGATCCCCGCAGCTCGAAACGCCGACCAAAGATCTCCACGGTGGTGCGGGCGCTCTGTGCCATACGCACCTCTCGCCCACGAGTATACCTCGGTCGTCAAACCTGCCGCGATCCCAAAAGCGGTGCCCGACCGTTCGGGGGGAGCACCCGAGGAGTGGAACCGCTGACCCCCTGGCGCCAGCGGGCAGTGGCGCAATTGCTGCTAGGCTTTCGCGGGACTCTTGTCGGGGCTCGCCGGCCCTGCCTTGTGCACCGGCTCGCTCTTCATCTGCACCCGACCCTCAAGCTTGGCACCCTCCACCACCCGCAGCGCTGGGGTGGTGATGTCTCCGGTCACCTTGGCTGGGGCGAGCAGCTCCACCACCTCGCTGGCCGTGATGTTGCCGCTGACGGAACCGGATACGCGCACAGCAGTGGCGTGGATCTCCGCCTCCACCACCGCACCCTCCGCCACCTCCACCGGAGCCTTCAGGTGGATCTTGCCGGCTACCGTGCCTTCGATACGCACCCCCCGGCTCCCGGTGATCTCCCCCACCACCTTGGACTCGCGCCCAATTACCGTGAGGGTCGCTGCCTGCTTTGGCTCCCCGGTTGCTACTCCGGCTGGCTCCTTGCTGAAACCCACCACGAGGACCTCCGCAGAGTGGAGCGGGCAACGGGATTCGAACCCGCGACTTTCAGCTTGGGAAGCTGACACTCTACCAGCTGAGTTATGCCCGCTCGGGCACTGCTCACGCCGAGAAAAGTAGCGTGCCCCACGCCACACTGTCAACCCCGCCGGTGGCGGTGGCCGCCACCCTTGGTTGCTGCACCCAAGAATCGACGGGTAGCGTTGCCCGCACCTCAGGGGCAAGAGAAAGCTCCCCGTGCCGCGGAAGCGCTCCGTGAGGGGCCCAAGCGCGGCACAAGCCGTTTCCCCCTCTGATCGTCCCACAGCCTCCACACCCGTTTGAGCGCGACTACGACCGCATCGCCGTAGACCCGCTGCCCTCGTCGCCGCACCTGCTTGGCGGCGTCCCCCACCACCACCAACCGCTTCCCAACCCATACCCTCCTCCCGTCCCAACCCTCGAGCCAGCCTGCATACGCCGGCTCTACCCCGTCGCGGCCACCACGGCATCCAGCACCCCACTCCGCACCTTCGTGCTTCCCTTCTTTCCTGCTGCCGCAAACGCCTTCCCAGGCACGCTGCGCTCAGCCATCGCACGCCTCATGCGCCTGCCGCTCCGGGAAGCAGTGTCACTGCGCCCACCCGCCCACGAAAATTCCTACGAGAGGCAGCGATCCCCTTTCGCCTAGATCCTTGGTGAGGCA
>JACADV010000099.1 GCA_013388425.1 Thermoanaerobaculaceae bacterium
CCGTCGCCACCTCGATGCCCCACAACTCGTACCGCACCGAGGCCAGCTCGGGACACGCCAACTCGAGCCAGCGCAGGCTCTCGGGCAGGCTCAGGGTGTGGGCGGAGGCATGGTGCTGCGGCTCTTGGAGGAGCTGCTCGTGCCCGACGCGGGGGAGGGTACCCGGCGTCGCGCCGCTGGTCACCGCGTCCACTACCCACACCTCTTCCTCGCCCTCCCACAGTTGGGGCAAGCGCAGGGAGTCCGTACCCCCTTCCACGACCCGCACCCCCGGCGGCAGAGGGCAGGCGGCCAGCCGAGCCACCACTGCTGGCCCTACCCCGTCGTCACCCTGGAGGGAGTTGCCGAACCCGATAATCAGGATGCGCCGCACCGCTCCGTCGCTCCCGCGCCCAGCCTCACCAGGTGGACGGAGCAGGAAATGCAGGGATCGTAGGCGCGGGCCACCATCTCCAGCCTGAGCTTGAGCTGCGCGTCGCTGTCCACGCTGCCGCTTGCCAGGAGCTGCTCCACTGCCGCGCGCAGATCCCGCTCGGTGTTGGCCAGGTTCTGCGCCGTCGGTGTCACCACGTTGGCCGAAACGATCAAGCCCTGGGCGTCGAGCTCGTACTCGTGGAAGAGGGTGCCGCGGGGCACCTCGATGGCGCCCACACCGCGCCCCGCCCGGACGGTGTACGGCACCACCTCCCGCTCGGCCTCGGGGAAGCCCACAAGTTCATCGCAAACTTCCACCGCGTGCTCCACCGAGTGCACCAGCTCCACCAGCTGCGCCCAGTTGTTGAGGAGGATGTTGTCCACTACCCCGCGAGGGAAGAGCATCTCCATGGCTTCCTTCGCCCGACCGCGGAGCAGATGGCCCCAGAGCTTGAGCCGCGCCAGCGCGCCCACCATGTACGTCTCGCCCGAAGCCAGCGCCGAGAACTTGGCGTGGGAGTGCTCCACCGTGAACTCCCGGACCACCTCGGCGTACTGCTCGATGGGGTACTCCTCGCCGCGCGAGGTGCAGAGGCTGCGGCCGCGGAAGCGAAACGCCTCCTCGTAGGGGCGCAGGGCCACGTACACGGTGGGCTGGGCGGCCCACTCCGGCACCGGGATGGTGGCCGCCAGCTCCACGAACCGCAGCAAGGGATCCAGCGAAGCGGCCAGTTCGCTGCGCAGCGCTTCCAGCTCCCGGTGCCGGGGCAGCCGGCCGAAGCCGACCACCAACGGGTTGACCGGGTGCACGGCCCGCCCGCCGATCAGTTCCTGCACGCGGTTGCCGAGCTGCTTGAGCCGCAGCGCAAACGTCACCTCGGTGGGGAAGGAGGAGGCCATGGAGATGACCGAGTCGAACCCCAAGAAATCGGGCAGCGCCAGGGCAAACACGTGGAGGGCGTGGGACTTGATGGTGCCCCCCAGGAGCAGCAGACCGCGCAGGGTGTGGACCCGCTGCGAGGGCTCGATCCCCAGCGCCTGCTCCAGGGCGGTGAGCGCCGCCACGGTGTGGCTGGCCGAGCAGATGGCGCAGAAGCGGGTGATGATCCCCTGCACCTCGAGGAAGTGCTTGCCCCGCAGCAACGCCTCGTAGTAGCGGCTGCCCTCGAAGATGTCCATGTTCACCTCGTGGACGGTGGAGCCCACGATCTTGATGAAGATCCCGCCGTGCCCCTCCACCCGTCCCAGGTGGGGGATGACGATGCTCCTACCGCTCGCGCCCACGCTGCACCTCCTTTTCGAGCCCCAAGGTCATCCACACCGGCGCCGAAAAGTTACGCATCTTCTTGGCGATCTCCACCCAAGAGATGCCTCGGTCGGCGAACATGGTGATGTTGGCGTCAAAGTTCGGTTCCTCCACGGGGCCCCGGCACCCGGCGCAGGCAACGCCATGGGAGGGGCAGCGCGCCCCGCACCCGCCGCGGGTCATGCTGCCGCAGCACACCTCCTCGAAGTAGACGACGCGGCACAGGTTCCCCCGTGTCGTGCACTCCCAGCAGACGGGTACCGTCGGCAGCTCCGGCCGGGTGCCCAGGAGCAGGGCGTTCACCAGCTTCAAGAACTCCTCGCGCTCGATGGGACAGCCTGGCAACGTGAACTCGAAGGGCACGAAGTGGGTGGCGGGACGCGCCTCCACCGTGTCCAAGAAGCTCGTCTCCTGGTGGTAGACCTCCCGTTCCAGCACCTCCCGGGGGATCTCGTTGTGCATGGCCGGCAGCCCGCCCCACACGGCGCAGGTCCCCAACGCCACCAGGGTAGGGGCGCGGGCCCGGACCTCCTTGAGCGTCTCCAGGTCGCGCTCGCTGGCCACGACCCCCTCGATAAACGCCACGTCCAGGCGGCACGTGTGGTCGTTGACCGACTTGGCCATCACCCAATCCACGATCTCCAGACGTTGGGCCAGGCGCAGGAGGCGGTCCTCGCAGTTGAGGATCTGCAGCTGAACGCCGGCGCAGCCGGTGAGGCCAAAGATGCCAACTTTGGGTCTGGGATTCGTCATGGCCTCCCCCTAGGTGTAGATCAGTTCCGGCAAGTTGATGGCGTCCCAGTAGGAGAACACCGGGCCGTGCAAGCAGGTGAAGGGGTACCCCACGGCGCAGTGGCCGCACTTGCCGATGCCGCACTCCATGCGCCGCTCCAGGCTCAAGAAGATGCGGTCCTTGGCGAACCCCGCCTTGACGAGTTTCTCCAGCATGAACTTGTAGAACACCGGCGGCCCGCAGGCCACCGCCTAGGTGTGCTCCACGTCCAACTGGACCTGGTCCAAGAGCTCCGTGACCACGCCCACCCGCCCCGCCCAGGGCCGCCCCTGGGTGGAGTCCACCGAGAGCACGATCTCAGCGTCGCCGCGCCGCGAAAGCGACTCCAGCTCCTCGCGAAAGAGCACCAGTTCGGGGGCGCGGGTGCCGTAGAGCAGGGTGATCCGCCCGAAGCGGTCGCGCAGGTCGATCAGGTACTGGAGCAAACCCCGCAGCGGCACCATGCCAAGGCCGCCCGCCACCAGGAGCACGTTGCGCCCCTCGAAACGCTCCACCGGGAAACCGTTGCCAAGGGGGCCGCGGATGCCCACGAAATCCCCCTCCACCACGTGATCGAAGAGGTAGTTGGTGAGCGTCCCGGCGCGGCGGATCCCGAGCTGGAACGCGCCCCGGCGGGTGGGCGAGGAGGGCAGGGAAAAGGGACCCTCCCCCACACCGAGCACCGACAGCTCCACGAACTGGCCGGGGCGGAAGGTGAAGCTTTCCGCCAGGCGGGGGTCGCTGAACCGCAACTCGAACAGCCGCACGTCGTGGGTCAGGTCGGCCACCCGCATCACCCGGGCCGGGGCCGGGACGTAGGGGTTGTCGCCGGTGGGCAGGTGGCGCACAGCGGTGCGCACCGGCTGGGGGCGGGGGATGTCGGCGCTCATAGCTCACCTCGCACGTAACGGAAAACCTCCACCACGTTGATGCCGGTGGGGCAGTTCTCGATGCAGCGCCCGCAGCCAACGCAGGAGGGCTTGCCGAACTCGCGCACGAAGGCCTCCTGCTTGTGGTAGTAGCGGTTGCGGACCCGGTCCGCGCGGGCGGCGCGGAAGTTGTGGCCCCCCGCCACCAGCGCGTAGTTGGAGTAGAGGCAAGCGTCCCAGGTGCGTACCCGCACCGCCCTCCCCTCCTCCGGCACCTCGTCCCGCACGTTGAAGCAGGTACAGGTGGGACACACCATCGAGCAGGAGCCGCAGCACAGGCACTTCTTCCCCAGCTCCTCCCACACCGGGTCGTCGCGCTTGAGCTCCAGCACG
>JACADV010000100.1 GCA_013388425.1 Thermoanaerobaculaceae bacterium
AGCTGTGCCGGGGTAGGCGGCGGGATGAGGGCGCCCGACTCCTCTAGCCCCACGGCCACACCCAGCACGAACCCCATCACCACGAAGGCAGCCACGCCTACCGCCACCAGGGCGAGCTGCCGCCCGCTCAGGATTAGTTCGAAGTACCGCGTACTCAACCCGACCTACTTCTCCCGCTTGCCCACGTCGAGAAACGTTCTCAGGGTATCGATCGGCAACGGGAAGACGATGGTGGAGTTCTTCTCGGTGGCAATCTCGGTGAGGGTCTGCAGGTACCGCAGCTGCAGGGTGGTGGGTTCCCGTTGCATCACCGCCGCCGCCTCCTGCAGCCGCTGCGCCGCCTGGAACTCCCCGTCGGCATGAATGATCTTCGCCCGCTTCTCCCGCTCTGCCTCCGCCTGGCGCGCCATGGCCCGCTGCATCTCCTGCGGCAGGTCCACGTGCTTCACCTCCACCAGCGACACCTTCACCCCCCACGGGTCGCTGTGCCGGTCGATCACCTCCTGGAGGCGCTGGTTGAGCTTCTCGCGCTCCGCCAGCAGCTCGTCCAGCTCCACCTCGCCCAGGATCGAGCGCAGCGTGGTCTGGGCCAGCTGCGAAGTGGCGTAGGCGTAGTTTTCCACCTCGATGATCGCCCGCACCGGGTTCATGATCCGGAAGTACACGACGGCGTTCACCTTCACCGACACGTTGTCGCGAGTGATGACGTCCTGGGGGGGGATGTCCAGCACCACCGTCCGCAGCGACACCTTCACCATGCGGTCGATGGGCCAGAACACGAACACGAACCCCGGCCCCTTGGGCTCGGCCAGCACGCGCCCGAGGCGGAACACCACGCCCCGTTCGTACTCGTTGAGGATGTTGATCCACTTGAAGAGCAGGATCAACCCGAAAATCCCTGCCAATACAATGCCAAACGGCAGTTGCGGCCCCATACGCGCCTCCCGTGCTCCTCGTCCCGACTACGTTTGCGGGAACTCCTCCACGATCAGCTTCTTCCCCTCCACCCGGACTACCCGCACCCGGCGTCCCGCCGGGATCGGGGCAGTTGACTCGGCCTCCCAGTACTCACCGTGCACGAACACCTTCCCCACCGGCTCCAGAGCCTTCCTCACCTCGCCCTCCTCGCCCACCAACCCCTCGACCCCGGTGAGCGGCACCGTGCGGTGCACGCGCAGCACCCTCGAGAGCAGGAAAATCACCACCGCCGCCACCAGCACCGCTGCCGGCAACACCACTTCCAGGCCCACCCGCATGGACGGGAACGGCGAGTCCACCAACATGAGGGAACCCAGCACGAACGAAATCACCCCCGCCGCCGCCAAGAGACCGTAGCTGGTCACCTTCACCTCCGCGACGAAAAAGCCGATCGCCAGCAGGATGAGGAGCACGCCGACGTAGTTCACCGGCAGCACCGACAGGGCGAACAGCGCCAGGAGGATGCTCACCCCACCGATGACTCCCGGCAGGATCGCCCCCGGGTGGGACAACTCGAAGTAAATGCCCAGCATGCCCAGGAGCAGCAGGAGGTAGGCAATGTTGGGGTGGGCGATGACCGACAACAGCCGATCCCCGGCGTTGGGCTTGAAGAGGACCACCTCCGGCGCCGACAGATCCAGCGTCTCCTCGGCTCCATCGAAACGGCGGACTTTCCACCCGTGCAGCGCCTTGAGCAGTTCTCCCCGATCGCTGGCCACCAGGTCGATGAGGTGCTTGTCCAACGCTTCCCGCTCGGTGTAGGACAGCGACTCGGTCACCGCCTTCTCGGCCCACTCGCTGGAACGGCCCCGCTGGGTCGCCAGGGAGCGGATCAGTGCAGCGGCATCGTTGGTCACCTTCTCGGCGATGGTCTTGGAGAGTTCCTGCCCCTCCCCCCCCACGGGGTGCGCCGCCCCGGCGTTGGTGCCCGGCGCCATCACAGCCACATCGGCCGCCACCAGCAAGAAGAACCCTGCCGACGCCGCCTGTGCCCCCGAGGGTCGGACGAACACCACCACCGGCCGCCGTGCCCCGGTGATAGCGCTGGTCATCTGCCGCAGCGAGGTGAGCAGCCCCCCCGGCGTGTTGAGCTCCAGCACCGTCACCTCGGCCCCGGAGGCATCGGCAGCCTCCAGCCCACGCCGCAGGTAACGGAGGGAAGCGGGCTGGATGGTATCATCCATCGTCAAAACCAGCACGCGCTGCCCGCCCGTGGCCGGGGCGGAGGTGGCGGCGAGGAGGAAGAGCGCAGCGAGATAGCGACGGATCACGAGGAGATGATAGTGCCCCCGGCTGAAACCCGCAAGCTTGCCGTGCGACCGGCGGAGGTGGCCATCGCGGCGTTCCTCCTGTGGATGAACCTCGTCTCCTGGCTCGGCCTCCACTCCATCCCCAACGCCACGCGCGGCTCGCTCGCCACCGTCACCACCCTCTTCCTGCTGTCGGCCATTGCCCTGGGGGAAAACCAGACCGGTTGGCGGTACTGGGCCCGGGAGTTGCTCCCCGTACCGGTCATTCCCTACATCTTCCTGACCCTGGGCAAGCTCATTCCGGTGGTGAACTCCCGGGTGCTCGACCTCACCCTCCTGGGCTGGGACCGCGCGCTGCTGGGTGTGGAGGCCCAGGAGGCGCTGTACGCCATCTCCCTGCCCCCCTGGCTGGCCGATCTCCTCACCGTGGCCTACTCCACCTTCTTTTTCCAGCCAATCCTCCTGGCCGTCACCCTGGCCTCCCGGCGCGACCCCTTCCTGCCGCGGGTCACCAGCGCCGTGGTGTTCACCTTCCTCCTCTCCTACGCCGGGTACTTTGTCGTGCCCGCCTACGGGCCCCGCGCTACCGTTGCCAGCCAGCGCTACGCCACCCTCCCCAAGGGTGTCGTGGGCGCTCCCATCCGCGAGCTCCTGGACCACTGGGAAAAAACCAAGACGGATGCCTTCCCCTCGGGCCACACCATGGTCACCCTGGCGGTGCTCTACTGTGCCCGCCGGCGCGTCACCTGGCTCTACCAGACCCTCCTCCCCGTGGGGGCGCTGCTCATTGCCGCCACCATCCTCCTCACCTACCACTACGTGGTGGACGTGGTGGCGGCCGTGCCCCTGGCCGCACTGGCGCTCTTCGTTGCCGCCCGCTGCCACGGCCCCGTGCCCGCTGCAAGCCTCGCGCCGCCTCGCCCCCCCTCCTGATGCGCCGCTACCCGCGGCCGCACACCCCCGTCGATCCCGCCGCCTCGCTCAGGGAGCGGGTGTAAAGAGGGCCGAGGGGCCTACGAACACGTGCCTGGGAGAGGGGCTGGCACCGACACTGTCAAAGAGGAACGGGCTCTCCCAGCGCAGCGGGGGGTGCAGGACCCCGTCGTCGGCTCCCCCGAAGTGGAACCCCCCCGTGGTAGGGGCAGCAAGGTAGTGCCAACCGCTCCCGGTGGCCCTTCCCAGGTAGATCTGGTGCGTCTGGTTCGTGGCGTCCACCAGGCGAACGATCACCCAGTTCCCCGATCCGTCCAGGTACACCCATACCCCCACCTCGGCGGGAACGTCGGGGATCCTCGTGAGGGAAGCGGGCGGCAGGAGCTCCAGGTAACGCCAGCCCGCACCGAAACAGTAGTCGATACGGGCCACCGCTGCCGGGTTCCAC
>JACADV010000081.1 GCA_013388425.1 Thermoanaerobaculaceae bacterium
AGAAGCCACGACCAGGGGAGAAGATCACCTTCACCGACCAATCCACGGGGGAGCCCGAGACGTGGTCGTGGGACTTTGGTGACGGCGGCGGACCCATCCCCAGTACCACCTCCACCGCCCAGAACCCGACGTTCCCCGGGTACCCGCAGGAGGGTACCTACACGGTGCGGCTCACCGTTTCCAACTGCAAGAACACTACCTCTTCCACCATCACGAAGCAGATCACGGTGGAAAACGCCTGTAGCGAGACGGCCAAGCCCACGGTGGACTTCACCTGGACCCCAACCGGCCCCCTCCCCGGTGTGCCCCAGCAGCAGCAGCCCTACGTGGGGCAGGAGGTGACCCTCACCGCCAGCGGTACGAACCACCCCACCGAGTGGCTGTGGGAGGACTTCCAGGAACTGCACCAGACCTTCCAAACCCAAACCGTCAAAGTGACCTGGACCCAGGCCGGCAACAAGAACGTGCGGCTCAAGGCCAAGAACTGCGTGGGGTGGTCCGATCAGCTCCTGAAAGTGGTGACGGTGTACCCCGACGTGCGGCCGGTGGTGGCGGAGTTCAACTACTCCCCGGCCAACCCCAGCACGGGGCAGCCGGTGGTGTTCACCGCTGTTTCGGACACTGCCCACGGCAACCCCAGCGAGTTCTCCTGGCGGTTCGGGGACGACCAGAGCACGGCCACTGGCCAGTCGGTGAGCCACACCTTCACCTGCCGCGGCACCTACCAGGTGGCGCTCATTGCCCGGCGCGGCTCCATCGAAAACTCCACCACCCGGAGCGTGACCGTCACGGGCGAGGCCTGCGGGCCCGAGGCCATCGTGGCCGCCGACGCAGCCCAGGTGGCGGGGCTCAACAACACCTCCTGGCGCACCGACCTGCGCATCTTCAACCCCTCGGAGCAGACCACGCGCATCTTCCTGGCGGTGCTGCCGGCGGGGCAGAACAACGCCACCCCGTTCCAGGTAGGTCCCTACACCATCCCGCCGCGGGGCACGACGGTGCTCAACAACATCCTGCAGATGTTCGAGCTCCTGCTGGGCAAGGCGTACAGCAAGGCGGCGCTGCGTATCACCTTCGAAAACGAGGAGGGGATGCCCCCCGTGGTCATTGGCCGCACCTACACCAACATTGCCGGCGGTGGCACCATGGGGCAGTTCGTACCCGGTCGTCCGGTGGTGCCCAACTCCACCCCGCCCATCCTGTGGATCGCTGGCGGCCGCAACAACGGTACCAGCGAGGGGTTCCGCACCAACTTTGGGATCGCCAACCTGAAAGGGGATCGCAGCGGCGTCAACAACATCGAGCTCACCCTCTTCGACGCCACCGGCGCGGCGGTGGGGTCCAAGTCGCTGTCGCTGGCTCCCTACGGATACCTCCAGGACGCGGTAAAGAACGTCTTTGGCTCGGCCGCTTTTGGCGAGATTGGCCCGTTTGCCATCAAGGTGGGTGTGCCCGAGGGGGCGGACATCGAACCGTACATTTCGGTGGTGGACAACAAGACGGGCGACAACGTGCTCATCCCCGGCCGAGGGGTGGGAGAAGGGGTGCTCTACCTGCCGGCGGTGGCCCACAACCGGGGCGAAGCGGGGACGGTGTGGCGCACCAGCGTGCAGATGACCAACCCCGACGATGCCCCCCACACTTGGGAAGTGAAGTTCTTCCCCAAGGGGGATGTCCCCGACGCCTTCCGGACCATCACGCTGGCGCCGCACCAGACGGTGTTCACCGACGACGTGGTGGGGTGGATGTACCAGTCCATGGAGGCGCCGGAGGTGAGCGGCACGGTCCGCCTGGCGCCCGTGGACGGGAGCAACGTGGCGCCGGTGGCTGTGGGGCGCACCTACAACCTCACCAGCCAAGGCACCTTCGGGCAGGACATCCCGGCCCTCTCGCCCGCTGACGGCATCAAGAAGGGGGGCGAGCACGAGCGCATGGTAATCACCGGCATGTCCAGCGCTGACATTTCCCGCTCCAACCTGGGGTTCGTGGCCCTCTCGGAAACCTCTGGCGTGGACTTTGCCATCTACTTCTACGACGAGAACGGCACCCTCCTCAACCCCGAGGGCAAGCCCTACACCGGTGGCACTGGCCCCAACGGGTGGGATCAGGACAAGCTGGAGAACCGGTTCCGCAACTTCTTCAAGCAGGAGCTGCCCGCCAACCAGCGGGTCGTCTCGGCGGTGATCCAGGTGCGCTCGGGCGGGCCTGGGTTCGCCTACGCCTCGGTCATCGACAACCTCACCGGCGATCCCATCTTCGTGCCGGCCTATATATTGCCGTAGTCTGGCTGCCCTGCGATAGGCGCGGCCCACCCCCACGGGTGGGCCGCTTGGTTTGTGGAGGCCGAGTCGGGTGCGGCCAGCTGGAGCGATGGCGAACCTATAATGCCCGACCAGGAGGCTCGGGGATGCTCAAACTAATCGGTCGTGCACTGATCGCGAGATCGGGCCACGTCAGGGATCTCACTGCGGAACGCGATGCCCTTGCCGCCGAAGTCGGTCGATTGCGCGCCGAACTTGACCGCTTCACCGGCACCCAGTGGGCGCCGCTGTTTGTAGCACCGGGGCACTACTGCTCCCCAATTCCTGGCCTCGAGGATGTCCAGCGCCACAAGCGCCTGCGCCCCTTGGTTCCAGACCGGTACCTTCCAGGGATCGCGTTGAACGAGGAGCAGCAGGTGGCACTGCTGCAACGGTTGCAGCCGTTCTACGACGAGCAGCCGTTTTCCGAGGAGCCGCGACCGGACCGCCGGTACTACTTCGCGAACGGGTTCTACTCGTACTCGGATGCCATCTTCCTGTACGGAATGATTCGTTACCTGCAACCGAAGCGGCTCGTCGAGATTGGCTCCGGGTTCTCGTCGTGCGTGGCGCTAGACACCAACGAGCTCTTCTTCGACAACTCCATTGCTTTGACCTTCATCGAGCCATACCCGGAGCGCCTCCTCTCCCTGGTGAGGGCGGGTGACTTGCAGCGGGCAGCGCTCATCCAACGCGAGTTGCAGGAGGTCGATTTGGACCTCTTTACTACCCTCGAGGCCAACGACATCCTGTTCGTGGATTCGAGTCACGTGGCCAAGGTGGGCAGCGATGTGAACCGGCTGTTTCTTGAACTCCTCCCCGTCTTACAACCCGGTGTGTACGTGCACGTTCACGACGTTTTTTGTCCGTTTGAGTACCCGGATGCCTGGTTGGAGGAGAATCGAGCCTGGAATGAAGCTTACCTCTTGCGCGCGTTTCTTGAGTTCAACGCTGCCTTCGAAGTCGTTCTGTTCAATACCTTTCTGGAACTTTTTCACCGCGAATACTTTGCATGCCACATGCCGCTACGCCTGCGCAATCCAGGTGGGAGTATCTGGCTACGGCGAACTGTGGCGGCAACCTAGGGGGCGTGCCACCGGCCGGGCGGGCGGGTGAGGGCCAGCTCGGTGTCTCGGGCTGCCTGCTGCCGGCCCGTATCCGCGGTCGTGCGCCCCTGCGCTAGGGCGGTGTACCAGCTCGGGGTGGGACGCTGCAGCTCCAGGGGGTACCGTGCCGCTCCCTCTTGGCGTCCTGGCTTTACAAGGGCGTTCCCTTCCTTTGCAGGGTGGCGGTGGGCCCTGGGCTCGCCTGGTCGAGAGGACTTCTAGTGCACAGCGGTTGTTACCGTCGCCCCATGCGCCGCAGGTACCCGCCAGGGTTGAACGTCAACATGAACTTCTCGCGGCTGGGGTCAACCGCGAAGCCGGGGTTTCGAGCGAGGAAATCGGCCACCGCTTCAGCAGGACCCGGACCAAAGTTGGGGGCCACGGGCCTCCCGTTCACATTGGTGTCCTCGACGATCAGATAGCACCCTGGCGTCACGAGCGGCGCGTAGAGGTCGAGTTCGGCCACCACATGCGCGTACCGATGGTCGCTATCCAGAATCACCATCACCCTCTCCACGGCAGCAGCGCGCTGCCGCACTGCCTCCACGACCCCGGCAGAGGTGGACGAGCCGGTAAGGTAGGTGACTCGCGGATGGACTGGCCGGCAGGTCCCGGCCGGATCGGGCTTGGTGTCCACAGTGACGACCTCGCCTTCGCCAATGCAGTCCAGTACCGAGGCCAGGAACAGGGCCGAACCACCCCAGGCGGTACCTGTTTCCACCACCAAGCCGGGCCGGGTCTCCCAAAGGATCTCCTGGTAGACCCACAGATCCAGCGGGCACTTGGCCGCGGGAATCCCAAGCCAGGTCGTGTTCTTCCACGTTTGCTCCGGGGTGCCGTAGTAGAGCTGGTGGAAGCGCTGGACAACATCGACCGGAGACAGCCTGCCCCCGAGCCGACGGAAGAACCTTGCAAACAGGGATCGTTCGTCCATGCCGAAGACGATAGAAGTCCGCCGGGCCCGCGTCAACCGTTCTGTGTTACGCTTTGGCGGCGAGAAGAGTAATGGGGGAGACCTGCGCTGCAGCCGCGGTGGTGTCGGTTCAAGGGGTAACGAAACGCTACCCCCTCTTCGGTCGCAGACTTGAGCGGGCCAAGGCCATATTTGGCAGAACCGCTGGCTTGAGGTTCAAGACCGCTCTTGAGAACGTCAGCTTCGATGTCCGGGCTGGGGAAGCCCTGGGGATCATCGGCGAGAATGGCTCCGGCAAGAGCACCCTGCTGCGGATCATCTCCGGCATCAGCAAGGCCGATTCGGGCGCGATAACCGTAGAGCAGCCGGTGGCAGCGATCCTCGAACTCGGTCTTGGGTTTCACCCCGAGTTTACCGGTCGAGAGAATGCACTGCTCTACGGTTCGCTGATGGGCTTGAGCGCAGCGGGGATAAAGGAACGGCTGGCAGACATCTTCGCTTTTGCGGAGCTTGGCGAGTTCGTTGATCAGCCAGTGCGAACCTATTCGTCAGGGATGGCTGCCCGCCTGGCGTTTGCGGTGGCAACCAGTGTCGAGCCTCGGGTGCTGGTGGTCGACGAGGTCTTGGCGGTGGGTGACGGAGCCTTTCAGAAGAAGTGCGTTGACAGAATGGTCCAGTTTCGCAAAAGGGACCGCTCGGTGCTGTTCTGCTCGCACGCTATGTACTTGGTTTCTACGTTTTGCGACCGCGTGCTCTGGCTGCACGAGGGGAAGGTCCAGGCTGTGGGGGAGCCAACGAAGGTGATCAGCGAGTACGAGGACTACCTCCTTCATAGGCAGCTCAGGGGTATGGTCGAAATGCAGGCGGGACAAGAATTCCAGCCGTCGGTCCGGCGAGGTGGCAAGATTCGTGCTGTCGAGGTGAGGGGCCGTGCGGGAGGCTCCACGACGACGCTCGCGCCGGGTGAAGGGCTCGACGTGAGCTTCGTGGTGGAGAGCGACAGTACCGATCGGGGTTTTCACGTGGGTGTGAAACTCGACAACCCGGAGGGGCTATGCCTGATCGGTGCGGCCACCAACTGGGAGGGGATGGAACCGTTTTCCGGTTCCCGCAGGTACCGGGTCACCATGCACGTTCCCCGCCTACCCCTGGCGAGCGGCTCCTTTGTCGTTTCGGTGTTCCTGCTGGATGACACTGGCCTCGCGCTCTACGACCAGGCAACTGGCCGCGAGCTTGTCCGTGTGGTCGGTGGGCGGTGGACGCCAGCGGTACTTGAGGTACCGCACTCCTGGTCGGTGGAGGGCCAGTGACGCAGGGCTCCGTGAGGCGCTTGGAGACGGCGGGGCATCCAGCCTGCCGCGCTGCCAGCCGAGGGGTGTTCTGGCAGCGTTGCACAGCGCACCGGACGGTGCTTTTCGCTCACCTGCGGCACCTGGAAGGCACCTTCCGGGCGGCGGGCTGGGAGGTCTGGTTTGGTCTGACTCCCCCGCGCGTCGAGGGAGTGGCAGTGGCGGTCCTCGACGACCCGTGGCTGGAGCCTTTGCCGGTTGTAGCCGAGTTCCTCGCCGCCGCAAGAGGCCGACCGGGTTCGTGGCGCGTTCCCCGAGTATTCGAGCTAGCTGGGAGGCAAGGCTGGAACCCACGGTATCCCCCCTTCACCCTGCGCGATTACGAGCGTGTGGCGCTCGAAGGACGAGGCGGTGTGGCTGTCGCCGGTGAGGTACCTTCATGGTGCGGATTTGCAGTGGCAACGGCGACCGACGCGGCAGCTCTCGTGAAGGCGGGCTGGCCCCCGAGGCCAGAGAGGGTGGCGCTCGTGCCACAGGCGCGAGTTTTCCGGTACCGCGACCCAGCAAACCACCCTCGAAGCGAGCTGGTCCGCTGGATCGACTGGACCTCCGGCACGATCGTCGACGTCGGGTGCGGCTATGGCCAACTTGGTATGCAACTACGCCAGAAGGGACGGAGGGTGATTGGCATCGAACCTGCGTGGGAGAGTGCCAGGGCAGCTGCGAAGGTCCTCGACCTGGTTTTGCCCGTTCGCGCCGAGGAGGGACTGGCAGCGCTCCGTCCGCCAGTGGGTTGCTTCATCTTTGCCGATGTTCTGGAGCACCTGAACGATCCGGCCGGCGTGCTGGCCCAGGCGGGTGCGCTCCTCGGCTCCGAGGGCCGCATCGTCGTGTCGATACCCAACGTGGCGTGGGCACCCGTGCTCCGGGCTTTAACTGCAGGTCGGTGGGACGCTACCCTCGCCGGGGTCCAGGCACGCGACCACGTCTTCTTCACGACTCCGTTGTCGTTTGCCACCTTGTGCCGGGAATGGGGATTTGAGGTGGAGACGCTCGAACCGCTGGGGAGCTACCTCCCCCTGGGATTGCGGGTCTGGGCCTGGGCCGTGGCCCGCTCGGTAGGTGGGGACCCCGCCCACCTTACATCAGCCCAGTGGGTGGCCGTACTCAGACGGCCATAGCTCGTGTTGCGGAACGATGCTCGTGTTCTTGGGCTATCGGCTCCGGTCCTTGTACGCATGATAAACTCAAGCAGTGGGAAAGGGCCTGACCGTTCTCTCGATGTGTAAGCTCACTCGAGCAGGCCGCCCGTACGTGGAGACGGAGTTGTGGTGCGAGTCAGCAGCTACCGGCAGGAGCGGCGTACCGCAAAGGGGCAATCCTGAGCGAAAGCCGATGGCGGGAGCGTGGCGGTAGACGTCTCGCTAGTCCTCGTTTGCTATTACTCCTCGGCCTTGGCCGGCCGGGCTGTGGCGAGTTTCCGAGCCGAAGGGGCAGCCTGCCGTTTGCGGATCGAGGTCGTCCTTGTGGATCATTCGGAAGACCCTCAGGAACAGCGTGCTCTTGCTGCCCTCGCGCCCGACATCCTCATCGCGCAGCCCAACCGGGGCTACGCCGCCGGCGTAAACGCTGGTGTTCAGGCTGCTCGTGGCCGGCTGGTCGTGTTCGGCAATCCCGACATTGAGTTTCACGCAAACTCGCTGCGTCCTCTCCTTGCGGCTCTCGAGAGTGGTTGGGATATCGTCGGTCCCCAGTTTATGCTGGGCGAGTTCTTGTTACCGTTACCCGAGCCGCAAACGCCGCGGGCAGAGATCCTGCGCTGGGTTGCCGGGCACAGCAAACGGTACTGGAAGGTCTATTTCACCTCCGAGGTACGGCGCGCCGTGTCGCTGTGGCGGGCGGGGGAACCGGTAGCCGTTCGCGAATTGTCCGGCGCACTGCTGGCGTGTTCACGAGCGACGTTCCACGGTGTTGGCCCGTGGGACGAGGGGTACTTCTTGTACTTTGAAGACACGGAGTGGCTGCTTCGGGCCAGGCGCCGAGGTGCGAGACTGGGCCTCGTCCCCACCTCGAGAGTGACGCACCTGTGGGGCCAATCGGCCGACCCCGAACGCTCGCTGTCCGTTGCGCTGGCTTCGAGGCGGCGTTTCTTCCGCAGCCAGTTTGGTCTTGCCGGGAAGCTCGTGGGGAGCCTCCAACCCGCCTGCTCGCTGCTGCATCCCCGGCCGCTCGGTGCCGGCGAGACGGTGGCCGCGGCCGACGTGTGGTGGCTCGTCTCGGTGAGTCGGCTGGGTGTGCCGGCGGCAGCCGTACGAGGGGGGGCAGTACCTCCGCTGGGCGCCATCCAGGTGCTGGGGCGAGCGCATGGAAAACGAGTCCGCTACACAGTGCTTGCCGTGGACAATCGGACGCTCCGCTGTCTGGGAGCATGGTGGTGGGAGTATGATGCAGGGTAACCTCCACATTCGCGCCTACGAACCTGGCGATGAAGAACGGATCAACGACGCATTCTGCGAAGTGTTCGCAACCCACCGCTCACTGGCGGAGTGGCGGTGGAAGTTTGCCGAGCGGCCCGAGGGAAGATGGATCATCGTGGCGGTGGACGCTGGGGGCAACGTGGTGGGCCACTACGCGGCGGTGCCGGCGCGCACGAAGGTGGACGGCCTCACGGTGGTGGCCGGCCAGATTGTGGACGTGCTGACCCGGCCGAGCGTGCGCATCGGTCTTGCCGCTGCCCGTACCTACCTGCAGACAGTCAACGCCTTTTTCGACACGATGACCGGGCCAGACAAGTTATCGTTCCTCTATGGCTTCCCCAGCGAGGCGGCACTGCGGCTCGGAGTGGCCAAGCTCGGCTACGACGCCATGCCGCCGCAGGAAGTTCCCGTGTTGCGGCGTGATCTTGGGCGGCGCAGCCGCTATTTCACTGGGCATCGTCTCCTTCGAGGGTTCAACGCCGAGAAGATCGACACGTTGTGGCTGCGGTCAGCGGTGCGCTATCGGGTGGCTATCCTTCGCGACGCCGAGTTCTACAAGTGGCGGTACACCACGCGGCCTGATGTGGAGTACCTCTACCTGTGCGCGGTCCGGCGCGGCGAGCCGCGTGCAGCGGCGGTCGTGCGCTGGCAGTCGCCGGTGCTCCACGTGGTTGATCTCGTCTGGGATGGCTCAGACGAAGGGGCGATCGCCGAACTCGATCGGGGGATCGTGGCGATGGCGCGGGGGGTTAGCGCGGAGCGGGTTGAAATGTGGCTAAGCGGTGACCCGGAAGCCTCCTCAGTGCTTGTGCATCTGGGCTGGAGCCGTGTCGGTGTGCCCAACCTGATTGTTGTGGCGCGGTCCTTCGATCCGCGAGTGGACGTGGCGGCGTTTCCCGGGATTCACTACTTGACCATGGGCGATTCGGATCTTTTCTGAGACTCGAGGCGCACGGAAAGGCTGCCTGATCATGCTGGGGACGCCGTACGGAGTCGCTGGCGGGGGCGACGGGCGGCTATCATCACGGCCTTCGATCCGCACACATTCAGCGGTGGTAGCGAGCGATTCACGCTGCACCTTGTCGCCCTGTTCAAGGAACACGGCTGGATGTGTGATCTCCTCTTCCCTCGAACACACACCGGGTTTCGGAACAGCTTTCTGGCGCGACTCCACGCACGTGGGGAACGGGTTAGAACTCTAGAGGTCAATCTTGTGATCGCCAACAACTTCTACGGGCTCTCGTACTTTCCTCCAGATCTGCCAGCGGTTACCGTCTTTCACGCAACCCATGCCGGTTTGGCTGAGGCCGCGAACAGGATCGTCCGCTTCTCGACGTACTGGGAATGGCGCCTCCTGTGGGCCGAGGTGAGTGGCGGGGGCAGCGGTGGGCTACACTGCCGCCCATGGTGCAAACGCATCGCTGGCCGGTGGAACACGAGCTGATCCCCTTCGAACCAGGTTTTCCCCCGGGCAGACGCTGGCTCTTCCTCGCCCCCCACCCCGACGACGAGGTGCTGGGACCCGGGGCTACCCTGGCCCGCGCGGCGGCAAGAGGGATCCAGGTGGGCTTGGTGGTGGTGACTAGCGGCGGGGCGCAGGGGGACCCGACGGTACGCGAGGCGGAAGCGCGGGAAGCGGCGGCAGCGCTGGGGTTGCCGGCGCCCCGGTTCTGGGGCTTTGCCGATCGCGCGCTGGCGGCGGAGCAGCGACGGCTCGAACAAGCGATTCGCACGGTGCTGGCCGAGCTGACTCCCGATACCGTGTTCGTCACCTCGCCGGTGGAGATCCACCCCGACCACCGCACCCTGGCGGTGGCCGTGCAGCGCGTGCTGCGGCGCTGGACGCTGGGAGGGCTGCGCCGGCGGCCGCCCCAGTGGCTGGTGGCCTACGAAGTCACCAGCGCCATGGCCCCCAACCTGCTCACCGACGCAGGGGAAGGGTGGGAGGCCAAGCGCCGGGCGGCTGCCTGCTACGCCTCGCAGCTCGTCTTCCGCCCCTACGACGAGGCCATGGAGGCCCTGGGCACCTTCCGCCGCTTGACCTTGACCGGGGTGGCGCGCGCCGAGGCCATGCACCTTTTGCCGGTGCGAACGGTGGTGCGGTGGTCGCCGCGGCGGTGGGCCGCCTCCATGGGGTCGCCAGCTGGCCTCGAGCGCCGGCGGCGCTGAAGCCTCGCGCGCCCCCCCAAGAGGGCACGGTGTCGCCGGGGCGCTGCGGCGGGGCAGCGGTGGTGCGGAAGGACCGAAGCGGCAGCGGGCACGATGGTTGCTTGGGGCTTGCGTGGAGGGTACGCGGATGCGACGCTTCGTCGTTGTTGCCATCGTTGCCTTCTCGCTCGCGGGGGTGGCCTCCGCCCACCCGCGGCACTGGCACTGGGGGGTGTACTGGTGGCCGTGGTGGAGCTGGGGCCCCTGGCCCACCTCGGTTGCCGTGACCGTACCGCCGGATCTGGCCGTGGTGGACACGGACGTGGTGCCGGAAGACGCCCGCGTGTACCTGGACGGTAAGCTCATCGGCACCGCCGACGACTTCGACGGCTACCCCAGCTACCTCTTCCTGGAGCCGGGCACCTACGAGCTGGAGTTCTCCCTTCCCGGCTACGTTGCGGAAAAGGTGGTGATCGAGGCGAGAGGAGGGCGGTACTTCTCCCTGGACAACCGGCTCGAGCGCCAGCCGGGCGAGCAGCGTCCCGCCTTCTACGAACGGCCCAAGGGGCTTCCCAGTGGCCGGGTCTTCGCCAAGGAGGGTGGGGCACCCGCGCGCAAGAGCGGTCCCGATCTCTCGCTGCGGCCGGATCTGCGCAGCCGGCGCCAGGTGGCGCGCGAGAGCCCAGCCGCGAGCGCCGCGTTGAAGCTCACCATTGAACCGCCGGAAGCCTCGGTCTACCTGGACGGGGAGTTCCTCGGCACCGGACGGGAGCTGGGCGGCCTCGCGGCAGGCCTGGCCGTGGCAGCGGGCAGCCACACCCTGGAGGTATTTGCGCCGGGGCGTGTGCCGCGCCAGGTGGAGGTGGAGGTGGCGGAAGGGCAGGTCCAGGAGCTGGTGGTAGCGCTGGAGGCGCGGGATCCGGACGATTAGTTGGTGAGATCCGAGGGAGCGGGGGGTGGTGCCGGGGTGGTGGGGGACGGGCGATCGAGGATTTCCCGCACCTTGCGGGCAAGCTGGTCCACGCCGTAGGGCTTGCCGATGAAACCGTCGCCCTGCTCGCTCGCCTGCGAGTCCAGGAGCAGGCTGTCGCTGTACCCGGAGGAGAAGAGGAAGCGGGTCCGCGGGGCCACCGCCGTGGCTGCTGCGCGCAGCTCCAGTCCCCCCATTCGCGGCATCACCACGTCGGTGACCACAAGCTGAATTCGCTCTCCCTGGCTCTGGAGGATCTCCAGTGCCGCCTCCCCGTCCTCGGCGGCAAGGACGGTGTAGCCGAAGGAGGTGAGCGCCTCCACGAGTACGTGGCGCACGTCCCCTTCATCCTCCACCACGAGGATGGTTTCGGTGCCACCTTGCGTGGGGGGTTCCGGCGGGCGAGACGGGGCAGGGCTCGAGGGGGTGATCTGGGGGAGGTAGATGTCTACCCGCGTTCCCACCCCCACGGCGCTCTCCACCTGGATGGCCCCGCCGTGCTGCTGCACCAGCCCGTACACCGTGGCAAGCCCCAGGCCGGTGCCCGAGCCTGGAGCCTTGGTGGTGAAGAACGGCTCGAAGGCCCTGGCCTGGGTCTCGGGGTCCATGCCCACGCCCGTGTCGCGGAAGGAGAGCTTCACGTAGGGGCCGGGGGGGAGCCCCAGGCGCTCCGCCTTTTCGCCGGGTTCGAGGCTCACGCTCGAGGTGTGGATGGTGATCGTACCGCCCCGCGGCATGGCGTCACGGGCGTTGGAGGCCAGGTTCATGAGGATCTGCTCCAGCTGCCCCCGGTCTCCCCGTACCGTCCCCGCCCCCTGGTCGAAGCTCTCGATGGCAATGTTCTCGGGCAGCACCCGCTGGAGCATGGGGAGGAGTTCCGTCACCACCTGGGAAATCTGCATCTCCTGCATCTCCAAGGCGCGGCGCCGGGCAAAGACGAGGAGGGCGTTGGCAAGTTCCGCGCCGCGCGCCACAGCGCGCCGGATGATGTCGAGCTCCGCCTGGGCCGCCCGGTTGTCGCCAATCTGCTTGGCCAGGAGGTCGGCTGCGCCGCGGGTGGCCATCAAGAGGTTGTTGAAGTCGTGGGCCACCCCCCCCGCAAAGGTGCCCAGGGCCTCCATCTTCTCGGCCTGCCGCAGCCGCTCCTCCAGGATTCGCCGCTGCGTGGTGTCTTCCACGGTCCCCTCGTAGTAGGCGATGCGGCCGTCCTCCGCCCGCACCACCCGCGCGTTTTCCCGCACCCAGATGAGGGTCCCGTCGGCACGGCGCAGGGGGTATTCGAGCCCGATCACCTCGCCTTGGCGCTCCAGCAGCTCCTTGAAGCGCTGCCGGGGGAACTCCTCGGTGAAGCCCACGGTTTCGAGGTCGCGCTGGGCTAGCTCCTCGAAGGAGCTGAACCCCAGCATGCGCACCATGGCCGGGTTGGCGAGCTCGATGCGCCCGTCGGGGGTGGTGCGGTAGAGCCCAATGGTGGCGTTGTCGTAGAGGGAACGGTAGCGGGCCTCGCTCTGCCGCAGTGCCGCCTCCACCCGCTGCCGCTCGCGGATCTCGCGGTTGAGTTGCTGGTTAGCCTCGCGCAGCTCCGCGGTGGCCTCCTCGACCAGTTCCGCCAGGTGGTCGCGGTGCCGCCGCAGCTCCTCCTCGGCCTGCTTGCGTTCCGTGATGTCCCGGGCGGCGGTGATCACCGAGGCCACCGAACCGTCGGGTCTGGTCTCGGGGATGAGGAGCCAGTCGATCCAGATACGGCTGGGCAGTTGGAATTCCACCCGGTGGGTCCTGCCCGTGCGGAACACCGCGTCCATCGCCTCCTCCCAAAAGGCGCACAGCTCCTCGGGGAAGCCCAGTTCGCGGTGGGTCTTGCCGATGAACTCCCGGGCCGGGATGCCGGTCTGGCTCTCGACGATGGGGTTGGCGTAGAGGTGACGGAAGGAGCGATCGAAGCGCATGATCACGTCGAGCGAGTTCTCCGCCAGGGCGCGGAAGCGCTCCTCCGACTCGCGCAGCTCGGCGGTCCGCTGGGCCACGAGCTCCTCCAGGCGCGCGCGGCTGGCCTGCAGTTCCTCCTCGATCTGTTTCTGGCGGGTGATGTCGAAGGCGGCGCCGATGCCCGCGGGGCGGCCTTCGAAGGTAATGGAGTCGGCGGAGAAATCGATCCACCGCACCGCGCCGTCCTTGCGGACAATCTTGAACTGGTAGCGGCGCGGCGGGGCGTCGCCCTGCTGTCGGGCTAGCCCGCGCGCCTTCACCAGCTCGCGGTGCTCGGGGTGGACGATGTCCCAAAAGTTCATCGCGGCAAACTCCTCGCGCGAGTAGCCCGTGAGCTCCACCGCCGCGTTGTTGACGTACCGGATGCCGGTGTCCTGGTAGATGAGGATCGCCGAGGCGGTCCCCTCGGTGAGGGCGCGGAAGCGCGCCTCGCTCTCCTCCAGGCGCTGCGCCGCCACCTTGGCGGCGGTGATGTCCGCCGCCGTGACGAGCAGGGCCGGCGAACCTTGCCAGGTGGCAGTGCGGCAGCGCAGCGCCACCCACCGCTGCTGCCCATCCGGGCCAGCCACCGGCCACTCGGATCTGGCCGCGTTCCCGCTTGTCCCGTGGTTGGAGTCGAGCCAGGTGCGGAAGGCATCGCGGTGCTGGGGGGCGATGAGCTCCTCCAGGCTCGAACCCAAGGCGGCCGCTGGCGGGAGGCCAAAGGCATCTTCGAAGGAGGAGTTAGCAAAGGCGATCCGCCCGTCGATGAGGACGACCACCGCCACCGGCAGGGAGCTGATCAATTCCTGCTGCTGGGTTTCGCTGGCGGCCAGGTGGGAGGCCAGGAGCTTGACCCGGGCCGATTCCTCCTGGCGCAACTGGAACGTTGGCCGCAGCCACAGGAGGCCAACCAGGAGGAGGAGCGAGATGAGGAGGGAGACGACGTCGGCGGCAAGGCCAGTCCCCTCCCCCAGCTGCGCCCCGCCCAACGGCCCAGCCAGGTGCAGCCAGCGGCGGAGCACCATGAGGAGCATGGCCGCCGCCACGAGACCCCAGGCACCGCGCCCCCCGCTCACCGGCACCAGACGCAGCGCCAGGATGGCGGCGGCGAGCTGCGCCACCGACGCAGCAATCAACAGGACGAGCGAGAGATCCACCCTACCGCCTCTCCCGGACTACCGTTCGTGCTCCCACCCCACTCCTGCCAGCCAGCACCGCGACTCCCGAGTGACGCGAGGCGATTGTAGCCACGGGGTGGCGGCCCGGCAAGTCGAGCCCCTGCTACCACGATTCCGCCAGGGGCCCGATGGCTGCCTCCACCGCTTCGAGGACCTGGCAGCGCGCCACGGCTTCCTGCATGGCGTTGTGATCGGGGAAGAGCGGACGGTCCTCGTCCAGGTGCGCCACCACCCGGCGCACCGCGGCTCTTCCGGCCTGGGTGCCAGCGCCGGGGGTGAAGTCGCGGAAGTCCAGGGCCTGGGCGGCAGCGATCAGCTCGATGGCCAGCACGCCCTGGGCGTTCTCCAGGATCTGCCGTGCCTTCAGGGCACCGTTCATGCCCATGGACACGAAGTCCTCCTGGTCCGCAGCCGCAGGGATCGACTGGATGCAGGAGGGCTGGGAAAGGATGCGCTGCTCTACGATGAGCATGTCGGCGGTGTACTGGGAGAGCATGTGGCCCGAGAACATGCCGGCGCCCCGCGTGAGGAAGGCGGGGAGCCCCACCGACAGCGCCGGGTTCAGGAGGCGGTTGAGGCGCCGCTCGGAGAGCACCGAGACCATGGTGATGCCCGCTGCCACCAGGTCCAAAGGCATGGACACCGGCGTCCCCTGGAAGTTGGCACCGGTGAGCACCACGTCCTCCTCGGGCAGGAAGATGGGGTTGTCGGCCACGCCGTTGAGCTCCGTTTCCAGCTGCCCGCGGGCCCAGGCGAGGGCGTCCCGCAGCGCGCCGATCACCTGGGGCGTGGAGCGCATGGAGTAGGCGTCCTGCACCTTCACCTTGAGCTTGCCGGTCACGAGATCGGAGCCAGCCATGACGCGGCGCAGGTTCTCGGCGCACCGCATCGCCCCGCGGAAGCCGCGCAGCTCGTGGAGCTTGGCCTGGTACGGCTTCATGTTGGCCAAGAGCGCCTCCAGGCTCATGGCCGCAGCAATTTCCGCCTGCTTCGCCCAGCGCTCCGTGTCAAAGAGGAGGAGGCAGCCGATGCCGGTGATGAGGTTCGAACCGTTGATGGCTGCCAGCCCGTCCCGCGCCTGGAGGCCAGGGATGGGGATGCCAGCCTTGGCCAGGGCGTCTCGGGTGGGCATCCGCTGCCCCTCGAAGATGCACTCCCCCTCGCCCATGAGCGAAAGGGCAATTTGGCTCATGGGGGCGAGGTCGCCGCAGGCCCCCACGCTCCCCTTCTCGCAGGCGATGGGGGTGACGCCGCGGTTGAGCATCGCCACGTAGGTCAGGGTGATCTCGGGGCGGCACCCCGAGTGCCCCTTGGCGTGCACGTTGATGCGCGACAGCATGGCGGCGCGCACGTGCTCCACCGGGGCGGGCCGGCCGATGCCAGCCGCGTGGTTGTAAATGAGGTAGCGCTGGAACTGGCGCACCTGCTCGTCGGAGAGGACGATCTCGGAGAACTCGCCGATGCCGGTGTTGACGCCGTACATGATCTCTCTCGAGGCAATCTTCTTCTCCAGCATGCCGCGGCAGGCCCGGATGCGCTCCAGCGCTTCGGGGGCCAGCTCCACCTGCGCCCCGTGGCGTGCCACCGCGACCACATCCTCGATGCGTAAGCTCGTTCCATCCACGCGAATGACCATGAGTCCCTCCGGCTCGGCTCCAGCGCCGCCCGACGGGCGGGTGCGGGCCAGGGGAGTCTACCGCCTCAGGGGAGGTTGCGAAAGTCATCACGAGCTGGAAGGGCACTGCGGCTGGCTTGCGCTCGCGCCCAACTCCCATCAGACTGGCGGGGCGACCGCAGCCGGGGTTGCGGCGACAGGTGGAGCCGATGACGAGGAAGAAGAACGACGCCGAGCGCATCTACCGCATCACCTTCCAGAGCCAGGGGAAGCTGTACGAGGTGTACGCCAAGGAGGTCTCCTCTTCGCCCCTGTTCGGGTTCATCGAGGTGGCCCACTTCCTCTTTGGCGAGCGCTCCCAGGTGATCGTGGACTCCTCGGAGGAGGCCTTGAAGACCGAGTTTGCCGGCGTGAAGCGGGCGTTCGTGCCAATCCACGCGGTGATCCGCATCGACGAGGTGGAGCGCCAAGGGGCCGCCCGTATCACCTCTCTGGAGAAGGGCGAGGCGAGGGTGGCGCCCTTCCCGCTGCCGCTGCCGCAGCCAAAGGGGGAGAAGAAGTAACTGGCCCCAGTGGGGGGAGCCGGGGTCCAGCTGCGGGCCCGGCGCCGGCTTCCTCCGCCTGGCGTTAGCGGCCGAAGCGCTCCAGGTACGCGGTGAGCCGCAACTTGCGGCGGGTGTTGGCCGAGGACATGTAACGCACGGTCCCGAACACCGGCCGCTCGGGGCCCCAGGGGCGGTCGTAGCGGCCCAGGCACCACATGATGCCGGCGGCGGAGTTGGGGTCGCGGCCGTCCAGGGCGTAACGGTGGTTGAGCTCGAACATGACGGCCAGCGCATCCTCGGGCGTGGGGCTCCACTCGAGGATTTTCTTGCCCCAGAGCATGCGCAGGTAGCCGTGGATCGTCCCTTCCGTGAGGAGCTGGCGCTGCGCGGCGTTCCAGAGAGGGTCGTGGGTGGCGGCGGCGGCGAGCTGTTCGGGCGTGTAGAGGGCAGGGCGCGGATCGCCGGCATGCGCTTCCAAGGTGGCCCGGGCCCAGGGGGGCAACGACTCGTACGCTTCGCCATCGTCGCGCTTGGCGGCAAAATTGGCCGCCAGTTCCCGCCAGGTCACCAGCTCGTCCAGGAACGCTTCGGCGCCCTCGCTCATCCCCCACCAGCCCGCCTTCTTGCCGTCGGCTTTCCCCGAGAGCCGCTCGGTCGACCACCCCTCTTGGCCGGCCAACGCCTCGAGCACCTGGTGCACCGAGACGTGTCCGAAGTGGAGGTACGGCGAGAGCCCGGACGGTGCGTCCTCGTCGGGGTGGTTGCGCGCCCAGGCGTAGCGCGCCAGCCGCTGGGTGAGGAAGCGCTCCAGCACCCACGCCCCGGCCTCGCTCCCGCCGGGAGTGTCGGTCACCATCGGCACGGTGTGGTCGATGGGCAGGGGAGCCAGAGCCGTGGCGTGGGCGGCCAGCAGCGCGGGGGAGGCGCTGGGCCAGCGCGCCGCCACCCCTGGCGGCAGCTCGGCGAGGGAAGGCAGGGGCGCTCCGGCCAGGGGATCGGGCCGGGGCAGCGTTTCCAGGTGGCGGGGGAGGAGCCGCTGCAGCAGTCGCCGGAACGCGTAGGCGGTGGGCAGCACGGCGTCGGTGGCAGCGAGGGGCAACAGCCCGTAGGAGTCCACCTTTTCGCAGCGCACCGGCAGGCGGGAAGCGGCCGCCGCCACCATGCGGGGGAGGAAGAACACCGGCGCCTCGTCGGTGACCACCAGGCAGGCGCGGGCGGCCAGAGCCGCAAGGAGCCCCCGGCCGGCGCCGCGCTCCCCCTCCACGATGGGCAGGTAGGTGACGTGACGGGCGGCAAAGGCCCGGGCGTTGCCCGCCATCCCCTGGAGGAGAAAGGCGTGGAGGCGGTCCGAGGCCCAGGGGTAGTCGCACCGCAACGCCTCCAGGACCACCAGTGGCTTGCCCAGGTGGCGGGCCCACTCCACCGCTCGCTCCAGCGCCCAGTTCCAGCCACTCCGGCGGTTGGCAATCATCCAGTAGAGCACGTAGTCGCCGCTGGGGTTGGTGGCAGCGCCGTTGGCGAGGCTCAGCCGTTGGGCCGGCAGGCGGGAGCGAGGTTCCATGACGCCTGCCAGGGTAACGCACCGACCCCTCTCGTGGCGCCGCAGCCCGTCGCCACACGGGAGCGACTGCGCCAGCACGTAGCTGGGCTCGCCGGAGCGGTTGTCGATTCCCGAGGCGAACGCCAGGAACCGCCCGTCGCTGCACACCGTCGGCGCCACGGACAAGCCGTCGGCGGCAGCCGCGCGGCTGCTGCCGACACGTCAGGAAGCGATGGCGACCCGGTTGCGGCCGGCGGCCTTGGCCTCGTAGAGGGCACCATCGGCGGCGGCGACCACCTGCTCCCAGGTCGCGGCCTCGCCGGGAATCGTAGCCGCGACGCCGAGGCTGATGGTGACCCGCCCGAGCGGCGCCCGGTCGTGGGCGATGGCTGCCGCCTCGACGGCGGTGCGCATGCGCTCGGCCAGCGCTGCGGCCATCTCGACCGTCGTCTCGGAAAGCACGACGACGAACTCCTCGCCGCCCCAGCGTGCCACGAGGTCGCCCGGTCGGTTAGCGAGGGCGGCTAAGGCAGCGGCGACCTTGCGCAGGCATGCGTCACCGGCTTGGTGGCGGTGGCGGTCGTTGTACGGCTTGAAATAGTCGATGTCGGCCATGATCACCGCCAACGGACGGGCGAAACGCCGCGCCCGGCGCCACTCCGCGTCGATGAACTCGGCGAAGCGCCGTCGGTTCGCCAGGCCGGTTAGCGGGTCGCTCGTCGCCAGCACCCGGAGCTCTTCGTTGGCTGCGGCGAGCTGGGCGGTGCGTTCCTTGACCATGGCCTCGAGGCGGGTCGAATAGCGCTCCAGCTCGACGTTGGCCTTCGCGAGCTGGTCGCGGGATTCGCGGATGACGGTCTCGACGCGCTGCTGTTCTTCCAGTTTCCGCAGGAGGGTCCGCGTCCGCCAGCGCACCACGACTGCCACGAGGAGGATGGCCGCCACCGCAGCGGCTGCACGGGCGACGGGGGTCTCCCACCAGGGCGGCGCGACGACGATGCGGACGGCCTCGTCCCCCGCGCTCCACACGCCGTCGTTGTTGCAGGCCCGGACCCGGAACGCATAGCTGCCGGGGGCGACGTGGGCGTAGGCGACGTGGCGTCGCGTCCCGAGATCGACCCAGTTGCGGTCGAGCCCTTCGAGCCGGCAGGCGTAGCGAATCCTCTCGGGCGCGGTGAACTCGAGACCGACGAACTCGAAAGAGAGGTAGTTCTGGTCGTGGCGGAAGCGCAGGCTGCCGCGGGAGCGCGACAGCAGCGGCAAGAACTCCTCATCCCAGGCTCGCACCGACGTGATCGCCACCAGCGGCGCGATGGTATGGCGCCGTACCTCAAGGGGGCGGAAAGCCGTGAGGCCGTTGACGCCTCCGAAGTAGAGCCAGCCATCGTGCCCGCGGGCGAAGGCCGCCGAGTTGAATTCGTCGCTTTGGAGGCCGTGGCTTGCGTCGAAGTTCGTGAACTCGCCGGTGCCCGGATCGAGGCAGGAGAGCCCCTTGAAGTGGGCCACCCAGATTCGGCCCAGTTCGTCGTCGAGGATACCGGTGATGGCGTCGCTGGGAAGCCCGTCCCGCATTCGGAAGCGGCGGAAGGTGCCGGTTTCGCGGTTGTAGCGGTTCAGGCCCCCCGCAGTCGCCACCCAGACGGCCCCGGAACGATCCTCAAAGAGCGCGGCCACGGTATCGTCCGAGAGGCTCCCGGGGTCGGCCGGATCGTGACGGAACCAAGAGAACTCGCCGCGTGCGGGATCGCGGCGGCTGACCCCACCACCGACGGTGCCGACCCAGAGAAGGCCGCGGCTGTCCTCGAGAATGGCGCGCACGGTGTCGCTGCTCAAGGCCGGTGGCGCGGGCCCGGCGCGGTGGTGCTGGAAACGCCCGCTCGTCCGGTCGAAGGAATCGAGGCCGCCGCCCACCGTGCCCACCCAGAGGGTGCCGGTGCGATCCTCGTGGATGGCGAACACGGAGTCGGCGGCGATACTGCCACTGTCCCGGGGGCTGTGGCGAAAAACCTGGGCTTGCCGGCGATTTGGATCGAGCCGGACGAGCCCGCCGGTCCAGGTGCCGAGCCAGAGATCGCCGTCTCGGTCCTCCTGGATGGCATAGACTGGCTTGCGCAACGCATCCTGCAAACGCGGTCCCCGCAGGGTGAAAAGCGTCGAGCGTTCTGCCCGTGGGTCGATCCGTTGCACGCCGCTCGCGAGCCCAACCCACAGTTCGCCGCGCGAGTCCTCGAGCACGGCGAAGACGGCGTTGGAATCGAGCCGGAAGGCGCCGGTCCCGGTGGTGTGATAGTGCACGAACGGGCTCTCCTTGAGGTCGAGCTTGGCAAGGCCCGAAAGGGTTGTGCCGATCCACAGGATCGAGGAGCGGCCGAGAAGGAGGGCGGAAATGTCACTGTCGGGCAGACCGTCCGCATCCTGCGGGTGCGCCGCGATGCGTTGGGCAACGCCACGGGCGGGATCCAAGCGGTTGAGGCCGTGGCCGTGGGTACCGACCCACAGCATTCCCCGGTCGTCGAGACAGAGGGAGGCGATGTCGTCGCCGCTCAGGGTTGCTGCGTTGTCGGCCGTGCTGCGGAACGGGACCAGCGTCCCCCGGGCGGGGTCGTAGCGCAGGAGGCCGGACTCCCGTGTGCCGACCCACAGGGTGCCGTCACGCGCCTCGGCTAGCGCGTCGACGCGAAGGGGGCCCTCCCCGAGCCCGATGCGGGTGATCGAGCCGCTTCTTGGGTCGCAAAGATCGAGTCCTGCAGCGGTCCCGACCCACAGGCGCCCCGACGGTCCGCGGTGGAGCGCCGTGACGGTGTCGGAGCTCAGCGTGTCGGCACGCGACGGATTGTGGTGCAGGGTGGTGACACCGTGCCCCTTCGGGAGCCAGTGGGCGAGCCCACGGTCGGTGCCGATCCACAGGCTGCCGTCGGCATCCGCCAGGAGGGCGCGGACCGTGTTGCTGGGAAGACTCGCGGGCTGCGCGGGCTCGTGGGCGAAGTGGGAGAAACGCCCGCTGGTGGGATCGAGCCGATCGAGACCTGCCGTCTCGGTGCCGACCCAGATGAACCCCGCAGCATCCTCGGCGAGAGCTGTCACTTTGTTGGCGGCCAGGCTCCACGGGTTGTCCGGGTCGTGGGTGAAGATGGTGAAGGTGTAACCGTCCCAGCGGTTCACACCGTACTCGCTGCCGATCCACAGGAACCCGCGCGAGTCCTCCAGCAGGCACTGCACCGTGCTCTGCGACAGTCCTTGCTGGAGGGAAATGCGTTGGAAGCGGAGTCCCTCGCAGCTACCCGGAACGCGACGAGGCGCGGCGGCGACATCCCGCGAGGGCACGGGCGCGGCAGCCACGAGAAGAAGCAGCGCCAGGCTGCGGGCGCCGGGGAGCATAACGTGAGGTTACCACGAGACCCTGGCAGAGCGGCCCGCCCTTCTGCGCTGGAGCCGACACCCGACGGCCAGGCGCCTTGGAGGTGGCCGGGGGGCTGGCGATGGGGTACGCTTGCGGCCCAAGGTGGAGGGGTGATGGGTCGAAGCCTCGAGGGGTCGGTGGTGCTGGTCACTGGCGCGTCTGCTGGGATTGGCGCGGCGCTGGTGCAGGAGGCCGTGGGGCGGGGCGCCAGGGTGGTGGCGGTGGCGAGGCGGCAGGAGCGCCTGGAGCAGGTGGCGGCAGCCTTTGGCGAGCGGGTGCTCCCCGTGGTGGCCGATGTGCGGGTGGACGGGGAGCTGGAGCGGGCTGTGGCCGGTGGACTCGAGCGCTTCGGACGGCTCGACGTGGCTGTGGCCAACGCCGGCTTTGGCGTGGCCGGTTTTTTGGAGGAGTTGACCCTCGAAGATATCCGCCGCCAGTTCGAGACCAACGTGTTCGGGGTGGTGCGCACCCTCTACGCAACGCTGCCCGCGTTGGTGGCGAGTCGCGGTACGTTTGCAATCGTGGGCAGCGTGATGGGGTACGTGTCGGTGGGGGGGAGCGTTCCCTACAGCATGTCCAAGTTCGCGGTGCGAGCCTTGGCCGAGGGGTTGCGTTGTGAGCTGCGCCCCCACGGCGTGGCGGTGGTCCTGGTGTCGCCGGGGTTCGTGGAGAGCGACATCCGCCGCACCGACCGCTGGGGGGTGGTGCACGAACACGCCCGGGATACCGTTCCCCCCTGGCTGCGCATGCCAACTGGAGTGGCGGCACGGAAGATCGTGCGCGCCATCGTCCAGCGGCGCCGGGAGGTAATCCTCACCACCCACGGCCGGATCGCCGTTTTCCTAGCCCGCCACCTGCCGCGTACCACCGCGTTCCTGCTCGCCCGCGCGCGGCCCCGGCGCCGATCCGGCAAGGAAGCCGGTGGGCCAGCAGCGAGCCGGCCTGAGGGGCAGCTGCGGGCGAGGTGAGTGGCGACCCACCGCCTCGAGCGGGGGTCTGGAGCAAGGGAGGGTTTCAGTATGCGAACTGGAGTGGGGCTCGTCCTTGTTTTGGCCGCGGCGACGGCCAACGCGACCTCTGCTGCCCCCGGCTACTACCGCTTCCCGGCGCTCTCCGGCGAGACGCTGGTGTTTGTCGCCGAGGGGGATCTCTTCCGGGTGCCGGCGACGGGGGGGGTGGCCCAGCGCCTCACCACCCACGCGGGGGAGGAGTCGTACCCAGCCATCTCGCCCGACGGCCTCACGGTGGCCTTCTCCGCCAGCTACGAGGGGCCCACCGAGGTCTACACCATGCCGCTGGCGGGTGGCCTCCCCACGCGCCTCACCTGGGAAGGGCGACAGGCGCTGGTGGTGGGGTGGACCCCGGACGGGAAGGTCCTCTACCGCACCGAAGCCTTCTCCACCCTGCCGCAGGCGCAGCTCGTGGCGGTGGATCCGGCATCGAAGCGGCCGACGGTGCTGCCGCTGGCCCAGGCTGCCGACGGGTGCTTCGAGCCCTCGGGCCAGGTGCTGTACTTCACCCGCCTGCCGTTCCAGGGCTCCCACACCAAGCGCTACCAGGGGGGGATGGCGCAGCAGGTGTGGAAGTGGCAGGCGGGGACGGCCGAGGCCGTGCCGCTCACCGGCGATTTCCCTGGCACCTCCAAGGCACCCATGTGGTGGCAGGGGCGCGTGTACTTCGTTTCGGACCGGGACGGCACCATGAACCTCTGGTCGATGCGGGAGGACGGGTCGGATCTTCGCCAACACACCCACCACGAGGGGTGGGACGTGGCCACCCCCTCCCTGTCGGCGGGCCGTATCGCCTACAAGCTGGGCGCCGACATTCGCATCTTCGACATTGCAAGCGGCCACGACGCCCCCGTGCCCATTGCACTTGCCTCGGATTTCGAGCAGTTGCGCGAGAAGTGGCTCGATGCGCCCATGGAGTACCTCACCGCTGCCCACCTCGCCCCCGATGGGAAACGGGTGGTCCTCACGGCCCGCGGGCAGGTATTCGTAGTGCCGGTGCAGCAGGGGCGGCTGGTGGAGGTGACGCGGCGCCCTGGCGTGCGCTACCGCTCGGCTCGCTTTGCGCCGGACGGGAAGAGCTTGCTGGCGCTGTCGGACGAATCGGGGGAGGTGGAGTGGTGGCGCCTCCCGGCCAACGGCGTGGGTGCCCCCGAGCGCCTCACCCGCGACGGCAAGGTGTTGCGCTTTGACGGGGTGCCCTCCCCCGACGGGAAGTGGATCGCCACCTGGGACCAGGACCAGGAGCTGTGGATCCACGAGGTGGCAACGGGCCGGGGGGTGAAGGTGGCCACCTCCCCCCACGAGGGGTTTGGCGCCGTGTCCTGGTCGCCGGACGGGCGCTACCTGGCCTTTGCCATGCCGGCCCGCAACACCTTATCCACCATCAACCTCTACGACACGAAGGGCGGCGCCACGGTGGCGGTCACCAGCGACCGGACCGACAGCGACGAGCCGGTCTGGAGCCCCGACGGGAAGTGGCTGTACTTCCTCTCGGACCGCAACCTCGCCTCACTGGTGCCGAGCCCCTGGGGTCCGCGCCAGCCCGAGCCGTTTGTGGACCGCCCCACCCGCATCTTTGCCGTGGCCCTCCAGGAGGGACTGCGTTTCCCCTTTGCAGCGGAGGACGAACTGGCGGGCGGCGAGCCCCAGGCGGAGGACACGGCAAGCCCAGGGGGGAAGGGCGGCGGGAGCGGCACACCCAAGGCAAAGGCAGCGGCCGAGGGCCAAGGCAAGCCGGTGGTGCGCCTCGAGGTGGCAGGGCTGCAGCGACGGCTATGGGAAGTACCGGTGGATCCTGGGCGGTTCGACTCGCTGGCCTGCAACGACAAGCGCTTGTTCTGGCTCTCGCACCCCCTGGAGCGAGACGCGGAGGGGGAACTCGTGGCGCTGGATATCAGCGCCAAGGATGCAAAACCCGTGACCCTCGCCAAGGGGGTGGTGGCGTTCGAGCTCTCCCTGGACGGGAAACAGCTCCTCCTGCGCACGGAAAAGGCGCTGTTCGTCATCGACGCTGCCGCCGGGGAGAAGGTGGACCTGGACGAGGCGCGGGTGGACCTGGGCGAGTGGCGTTTCTCCATCGATCCGCGCGAAGAGTTCCGCCAGATGTTCCGGGAGGCCTGGCGGCTGGAACGCGACTACTTCTACGACCGGAAGATGCACGGGCTGGACTGGGAGGGGGTCTACGCCAAGTACGCCCCCCTCGTGGAGCGGGTGGCCGATCGCAGCGAGCTGGCGGATCTCTTGGCGCAGATGGTGTCGGAGCTCTCGGCGCTGCACATCTTCGTGCGCGGCGGCGACCTGCGCCAGGGCAACGACGAGATCCACCCGGCGTCGCTGGGGGCAGTGCTGGAGCGGGACGAGGCGGCGGGGGGGTGGCGGGTCGCCCACCGCTACGCAGGCGACGCCGAGTACCCGGAGGAGCTCTCGCCCCTGGCGCGCCCGGGCGTGGGGGTGCAGGAGGGGGACGTGATCACCGCCATCAACGGTGTGGCCACGCTCTCGGTACCCCACCCTGCCGTGCTGCTGCGCGGTCAGGCCGGTCGTCAGGTGCTCCTCCACGTGCGCGCCGTGGGGGGCAGCGAGCGGGACGTGGTGGTGGAGCCAATTTCGCCGGAGGAGGAGGCTGAGCTGCGCTACGACGAGTGGGAGACCACGCGGCGGCGGCGGGTGGAGGAGGCCTCGGGGGGGCGCATCGGCTACGTGCACCTGCGGGCCATGGGTGGGCGCAACTACACCGAGTGGGCACGCAACTTCTACCCTGTCTTTGACCGGCAGGGCCTGATCGTGGACGTGCGCCACAACCGCGGCGGCAACATCGATTCGTGGATCCTGGAAAAGCTGCTGCGCAAGGCGTGGTTCTACTGGCAGGGGCGCAGCGGCCTCCCCACCTGGAACATGCAGTACGCCTTCCGGGGTCACATGGTGGTGCTGGTGGACCAGCGCACCGCCTCGGACGGGGAGGCCTTTGCGGAAGGGTTCCGCCGCCTTGGGCTGGGGAAGGTCATCGGCATGCGCACGTGGGGTGGGGAGATCTGGCTCTCCTCCGCGAACACGCTGGTGGACAAGGGGATTGCCACGGCCTGCGAGACGGGGGTGTACGGGCCGGAAGGGGAATGGCTCATCGAGGGGTGGGGGGTGGAGCCGGACGTGGTGGTGGATAACCTGCCGGTGGCCACCTTCCGTGGCGAGGACGCGCAGCTGGAGGCGGCCATCCGGCATCTGGAGGCGCTCATTGCTGCCGATCCTCGCCCCGTGCCGCCGGCCCCGCCCTACCCCCTCGTCACCCCTGCTGGGGTGCAGCGACACCCGACGCAGCCGCAGCGCTAACCGGGGGACGAGGGACGGGCCAGGGCAGCGACAAGCTCCTGCCAGAGGGCGGCGTAGGCGCGAGCCGCCGCGCTCTTGGGCGCAAAGGCGGTGACCGGGGCGCGGCGTAGCCCCATCCGCTCCACCACGCTTGCCAGTGGGATGGCCGTGCGCAGGAAGCCCTCCTCGCCGTTGGCGTAGCGCGCGGCAATTTGTCGGTGCAGCGCCTTGCGGCGGTCCACCATGGAGAGAAATGGCAGCACCGTCGGGGCTCCCGTCTCCTCGGGCGCCACCAGCCGGCGCACGTGCTCCAGGGAGCGCAGCGACAGGGGGGTGGGGATGACGGGGCAGAGGACCGCGTCCACGGCGCGCAGCACCGCCTCGGAGATCACCGAGACGCCGGGGGGACAGTCGAGCAGAACCAAGTCGTAGGAGGCGGCGAGGGGGGCGAGCTTGACCGCCAGCCGGCGCAGCGGCCGGCGCCGGGCGGCAAGCTCCAGGTCCAGGTGGCGCAGGGACAGGCCGGCGGGTAGGAGGTCCAGGTTCTCGTAGTCGGTGGCGCGGATCCAGGGTTCGAGGGGGGTGGAGCGTCGCACCAGGGCCCGCGCGTCCAGCTTCTTGCGCGGGGCCACGCGGAAGGTAAAGCTCGAGGCCCCTTGCGCGTCCAAGTCCCACAGCAGCGTGCGGAGCCCCGCCGAGGCTGCGAGATACGCCAGGTTCACGCAGGTGGCGGTCTTCCCCACGCCGCCCTTGAGGGTCCACAAAGCCACGGTGATCATGACGGCCCCTCCTCCTGCTGGAGCAGGACGCGCAGGCGTCGGCTCGGTGCCGAGGAGAAGGCCTGGAACACCTCCTCGAACTGCTGCCGATGCGCCTCCCCTTGCGCCTCGAGCCAGCTGGCGAGGCGCCCCATGGCCAGGAACGTCGCTGGGGAGCCGAGACCGGCCGTTCCCATCTCCTCGGCCATGGCGAGGAGCCGGCGCGTGTGCACTACTGCGTCATGGAACCCCCCCAGGGCGTCCTGGAGCGCCTTGAGCCGGGCGACCAGCGGCCCGATCCGGCCCGGGGGGTAGAGCGAGGCAAAGAACTCCAGGAGGTAGCGCAGCCGCTTCCCCTCGATGCGGACCCGGTGCAGGAGGGCCGCATCCGGCCCGTGGCCCACCCGTTGGCCCGCGCGCAGGAGTCGGGCGTGGGCCCGCTGGATGGCACGGCCGGCCACAGCACCGATGGGTTCTCCCCCCCCGGCTGGGGGGCTAGCGAGGAGCGCTTCCAGGCGCTGCACGAGCCTGGAGAAGCGGCGCCCCGCCAGGGCCCGGACCAGCTCGCGGTGGGCAGCAGCGCGGTGCTGGGCGAGGTGAGCGAGGAACGGTCCAAGCGCTGCTGCCAGCCCGCTGCCGGTGCGCAGGTAGCTCTCCACGGCGAGCCGGAACACGTCCAGGTCCCGGCAGGTGCCGGTGACGCTAGCCAGCCAGCGGAACTCGTCCTCCAGGTGCGCCACCTCGTCGGACGGAAGGACCCCTCCGAGTTGCCGCAGCGCCGAGCGGGTGCGCCGCACCGCCACCCGCAGGTCGTGCAGAAACTCGGTATCCAGGTCCTCCACCACCCCCTCCCGGTTGGCCAGGATGGCTTCCAGGAGGGCGCGGAGGATGAGCCGCACCGCCTCGCCAGCGGGCTGGTGCGGGCGGAGGGGCAACTCGAGCCGCGACGGCACGTCGCCGGGCTGCCGACCCCAGGCCGCCGCCGCCTCGGCCAGCTCGTCCCCCTCCGCCGGGGCGAGGCCCTCCAGGGCCGCAAGGCGGGAGACGGTGGTGTCGAACGCTGCCTCGTACCCCTGGAACCCCTCCACCAGCACGGTCCGGGACGCTGTTCCCACCCGAGCCCCCCGGGGGTCGTGCCGCTGGGTGGTCTACAGGAGGACCGTTGCAACCGTCTTCCCCTCCCGGTCCACCACCCGAGCTGAACGGCGGCGCACCGTGGCTCGGCCCACCGGCAGGAGGGCGCGGATGCCGGCCACCTCCTCCAGGCGCCGGCGTAAGGTGCTGGTGGGCAGATCCGTGGCGAACCGCACGGGCGCCTGAACAGGCAGGAGCAGCCGCTCGCTCCCCCGCCACCAGAGGAGCCGCGCCCCCTGGCGTCCCTCTTCCAGGGAGAGACGGGCGCCGGCGCGGAACAGGCGCCAGTCGAAGGTGTCGAGGCTCGTCACCTCGAGCTGGTCCGATGGCCCCCTCACCCAGCCCAGGAGTTGGCCTGCCCGCGCCAGCACCTCGTCCCTGTCCAACCGAAAGCGAGCGCGCAGGGGCCGGGAGTCGGGCGGCATAGCAGCAGCATACCAAGGAGGTGGGTGGCGGCAGCTACCGTGAGCGGCAATACCCGGCTGATCGGCGGTTGTGCGGGTTCTGGGCGCCAAGGTGCAGTGGTACAGTTCGCCCCTGGGGCGGTTGGCCCCGGGAGACACCACCATGCCGAGATTGCTGGCATCCGTTGCCTTGGCCTGCGCGCTGGTCGTAGGGTCCGCTGCTGCTACTCCTGCCCAACAGCCTGCGCACGTCACTCTCTTTGTGCCGCGCTTTCTCCTGCTGGGGCCGGCGCCCCTGCCCCGGCCGCTGTTCCACGAGGAGACGCGGGGCGGATATGGCCCCCGCGACCTGGTGACCACCCCCCTCCTGGCGTGGTCGGCGAGCCGCATTGCCGCTGGTACGAGCGTGCCGTGGCTGGACGGCACGGCGCTGGTGTGGCAGGAGCGGGAGGCCGGCAGTGACGGGCAGGTGGAGCTGGGCCTGGCGGGCCAGGCAGCGGGGACTCCCACCGTGGCGCTGCTCGTGGCGACGGTGCAGGTGGAACGCTTGGTCAAAGCCCAGGTGGAGGTGACGGGGAACGGTCTGCGGCACCTCCTGGTGGATGGAGTGCCGGTGGCCACGAGCAGCGCGGCAGGGAGCCAGGGGAGCGGCGAGGCCAAGGGTACGGTGGAACTGGTGCCCGGACCGCACCTGGTGGCGGTGCAGACGGTGCAGGAGGGGCAGGAGCAGGGCCCGTGGGGGGTGGGGGTTCGCCTGGGCGTGCCCGTTAGCGAGGGGATTGCCTTTTCCCTCCCACCCCAGCGGGAGCTGGACCTCTTGGACATCCTGGACCGGCCGGACATCACCTCGGTGGCGGTATCGGCCGATGGCACGCTGGCTGCCCTGACGCTGCGGCGCGTGGTGGCCGGGAGCGACGACAGCGAAAGCTGGGTGGAGGTGCGCCAAGTAGCTGACGGCTCGCGGCGGTGGAGCTTCCGCGGAGGGTGGGAAGCGAGCGACGTGGCCTTTGCGCCCACGGGGCGGGTGCTGGCGTGGCTCGCCAAGGACAAGACGGCGGCCAAGGGGGTGGAATCGGCCACCCTGTGGACCGCCAATTTGGACACGGGAGAGGTGAAGCCCGTGGTGGAACGCCTCGAGGGGTTGAAGCGTTTCCTCTTCGATCCCACTTCTACGGCGGTGGTGGTGGCCACGGTGGCAAAAGCGGCAGCCGATCCCCGGGGGGTGAAGCTCCTGGAGGGCTTGCTCGATCGCCAGAAGGGGTACCGCGACAAGGAGGTGCTGTGGTTGGTGCGCCTCGCGGGGGGACCGCGGGTGCGGCTCACCGCCGGTGCCCTCACCACGCGGGCCGCAGCGTTTTCGCCCGACGGCAGACGCCTCTTGGTGCGGCGGGAGGTGGAGGACCTGTCCGAGCGCCCCTTCTCCCGGCACGAGCTGTGGGAGCTGGACCTGGCCACCTTTGCGGCCCGCAAGTTGCGTGATTTTGCCTGGCTCGACGACGTGTTCTACGCCCCCGACGGCCGGCGGCTGGTGGTGGTGGCCGGCCCCTCCGCCTTTGGCGAGGTGGGGCGCAACCTCCCCCCCGGCATGATCCCGAACGAGGGGGACGGGCAGGTGTACCTCTTCGACCCGACCTCGGGCGAGGTGACGTGCCTCACCCGCGACTTTGCCCCCGCGGTGGTGGATGCCGCCTGGCCGCGGGGCGGCGGGGAGCTCACGGTACGGGCCGAGGTGGGGGACCGGGTGCGCCTGTTCCGGTGGCAGGCTGCCTCCGGGGCCTTCCAGGAAATTGATGCGGGCAGCGACGTGGTGAGTGCGTGGGCGGCCGCCACGGGCGCCCCGGTGCTCGTGGCCGTGGGGAGCGGCCCCTGGCGGCCGGAAGCGGCGTGGGTGGTGCGGGGGAAGGCGCTTTTCCCAACGCTCCTCGCCGATCCGGCGCAGGATTGGTACGGCGACGTGCGGCGCGGCCGCATCGAGGAGTGGGACACCACCACCGCCGCGGGGCGGCGCATCCCGGGACGGTGTTACCTGCCGCCGGATTTCGACCCCAGTCGGTCGTACCCGGCCATCGTCTACTACTACGCTGGCACCTCGCCGGTCTCGCGGGAGTTTGGCGGTCGCTACCCCAAGGAGTGGTGGGCCACCCGCGGGTACGTGGTGTACGTGCCCCAACCTTCCGGGTGTACCGGTTACGGCCAGGAGCACTCGGCGCTGCACGTGAACGAGTGGGGGCGACTGGTGGTGGACGAGATCATCGAAGCAACGAGAAACTTTTTGGCCGCGCACCCGTACGTGGATCCGAAGCGGGTGGGGTGCATCGGCGCCTCGTACGGCGGTTTCACGACCATGCTGCTGCTCACCAGGACCGACCTGTTTGCCGCGGCCGTGGCGCACGCGGGCATCTCCTCCATCTCCTCGTACTGGGGGGAGGGGTACTGGGGGTACAGCTACAACGCCCTGTCGGCGGCGGGCTCGTTCCCCTGGAACAACCGGGAACTGTACGTGGACCGCAGCGCCCTCTTCGCCGCTGACCGCGTCAAGACGCCCCTCCTCCTCACCCACGGAACCGCCGACACCAACGTGCCGGTGGGGGAGAGCGATTCCTTCTACACGGCCCTCAAGCTCGTGGGGGCACCGGTGGAGTACCTGCAGGTGGAGGGGGAGGACCACTGGATCCTGGAGCACGCCAAGCGGGTGGTGTGGTCGCGCGCCATCGTGGCCTGGTTCGATCGCTTCCTCAAAGGGCAGCCGGAGTGGTGGGCGCAGGTGGTAGCGCCCAAGGAAAAGGGCAAGGAGGGTGGCAGTGACAAGTAGACCGTGCAGGGGTTTGGCTGCAGGCGGCACGGGCCGGGTGGTGGGAAGTTGGCTCGTGCTGGTGTTGGTGCTGGTGGGGCCGCTCGCCTCGTGGGGGGCGGAGCCGGCCGAGGACGAGGTGCGGCAGGCGCTGGCCAAGGCTGGCACCGCTGCCGACTGGGGTGGGGCAGGCGCGGTGGTGGTGTGGGACCGGCGCGACGTGACGGTGGAGGAGAGTGGGCTTGCCCGCACCGAGCACCGCACCCTCGTCAAGGTCCTCTCGGCGAGTGGGGCGCGGCAGCTTTCGGTGACCCTGCTCCCTTACGATCCGCTCTCCGCCGATGTGACGGTGGTGCGCTGCCGCGTCTACCGGGCGGACGGATCGCTCCGCGATGTCTCGCCGGAGCAGGTCCAGGACAACCCCGACCCCCAGAGCCTCATCTTCTGGAACTCACGGGAGAAGCTCGTACCGGTGGGCCGGCTCCAGGTGGGGGACGGGGTGGAGCTGGTCACGCGCCGGGTGGGCTTCACCTACGCCCTGCTCGCTGGTGGGGAGGACGAGTCGCGCTTCATCCCGCCCATGCGCGGGCACTTTTACGACATCGTGCCGTTCTGGTCCGAGTGGCCGGTGGTGGAGCAGTCCTACCGCGTGCGCATCGATCCCGCCAAGCACCTGCAGTACCAGTTTTTCCACGGGGCGGCGGAGGTCTCGGACCGCCTCGAAGGTGGCAGCCGAGTGGTCACCGTCACCATGCGCGGGTTCCGGCCCCTGGAGCCGGAGAAGGGGATGGTGGCGCTCTCCGACGTGGCGCCCAAGCTCCTGCTCACCACCGCTGCGGACTGGCAGGCCAAGGCAATCTGGTTCCACGACGTGCAGGAGCGCTACGGCTCCTTCACCGTGACGCCGGAGATCAAGGCCGTGGCGGACCACATCACCGCAGGTCTCGCCACCGACGAGGAGAAGGCCGCTGCCCTCACCCACTGGGTGGCGGAAAACATCCGCTACGTTGGCCTGCACATGGGGGAGGGGGAGGGGTACACGCTGCACCGTGCCTCCACGACGCTGCGCGACCGCGGTGGCGTGTGCAAGGACAAGGCGGGGATGCTGGTGGCCCTGCTGCGGGCCGCGGGCCTCGAGGCCTACGCCGGCATGACCATGGCTGGCGAGCGGATCGAGGACATCCCCGCCGATCAGTTCAACCACTGCATCACCGTCTGGCGCAAGGCTGACCGCAGCACGGTGCTCCTGGATCCCACCTGGGTGCCGGGGGTGCGCGAGCTGTGGTCCAGCCGGGAGCAACAGCAGCAGGTCCTCAAAGGGCTGCCGGAGGGGGCGGATCTCGCGACCACGCCGGTGTCGCCGCCCGAGGCGCACCCCCTCCACGTGCGGATCGTCTCGCGGCTCGCCGCCGATGGCACCCTCGAAGGCACCCTCTCGGTGACGGCCGATGGGCAGTCGGACGCGGCGCTGCGGCGCCTGTACCGCCGCGCCCTGCGCTCTTCCTGGGGGGCGGTGGACGACGCTTTCCTCACCGCCCTGGAGGTGGGGGCCGAGGTGACCACAATCCAGCGCAGCGATCCGGACGATCTGTCGGTCCCCTTCCGCTTCGAGGCGGCCTTCCGCATCCCTGGCTACGCCCGGCGTCTGACCGACGGTAGCTTGGTGCTGGTGCCGCTGGTGGCCCGCCACCCGGTGGGCGTGGCGCTGCACGCCGAGGAGCTGTCCCTGGATCTTGCCAAGGAGGAACGCCGCCACCCGGTGCGCATTGGCTGCTCCAAGCTGGTGCGGCTTTCGGAGCAGCTCACCCTGCCGCCGGGGACCACGGTGCGGGGCGTGCCGGAAGGGGTGTCCCTGGCGGGCAGTGGGGCGCTGGAGGCGCGCTGTCGGGTGGAGGGGGGCGTGCTCGTGGTGGAGGAGACCCTCTCCCTGGCCCAGCGCGTCTTCTCGCCGGCCGAGTGGCCGTCGCTACGTGGGGCGCTGAAGGCGTTTCGGGAGCTGGCGGAACATCCCATCACCGTGGAGCCGGGACGGGGGAAGCGGGGAGGTGCGGAATGAACGGGCGCTGGAAGCTGGCAGCGGGCGTGCTGGCGGCAACGGCCGCCCTGCAGTGGGGTGCAGCAGCGGCAGCGGCGCCGCCGGCGTTCGTGCCGGTGGCGGGAGCGGATGCGGAAGTACTGGAGCATGTGGAGCGATTCGAGCTCCAAGAGGATGGCCGCGTGGCGCACGAGGTTCGCACGCGCCTCGCGGTGAACTCCTACGTGGCCATCAACCGGCTGTACGGCGAGACCACCGTGGTGTGGGATCCGCGGCACGACGAGGTCCAGGTGCTGGCGAACCGCACGGTGCTCCCCTCCGGCGAGGTGGTGGAGGCGCCGGCCAACGCGGTGGTGGACGACCTACCCCAGCAGGTACACCGCAACCCCCTGTGGAGCCACCTGCGGCGGCGGGTGGTGGTGCACACGGCGCTGGAACCGGGGGCGGTGATCGAGTGCGCCTACCGGGTGACGAGCCACGGCGCGGCGTGGCTGGAGGCGGAGGTTCCCCTGCGCCGGGCGCTGCCGGTGCGCTCGCTCACGGTGGAGGTGGAGGTGAGCGCCGACGCCCCCCTGCTCTGGCAGGTTTCCCCGGGGACGGTGGTGACCCCGGAGGATCGGCTCCAATCGGGTAGACGGTTGCTGCGCTTCCACTTGGAGGAGCTCCCCGCCCTCCCCGAGGAGCCCGGTTCGCCGCCGCGCGACGAGATGGTGCCGTACCTGTGGCTCTCCACCGCCCCCGCCGGCGGGGCGCAGGAGGAACTCGCGCGGCGCCTCGCTGCCGCCGGTCCCTTGCCGGCGGAGGCGGCAAAGGAAGTGGCGCGGGCCCTGGAAGGGAAGGCCTCCTTCGAGGAGCGGGTTGTGGCGGTGCTGGAGACGCTGCGGGAGGGGGTGCAGGTGTCCGAGGAGGCAGGGGCGACGCTGGTACGCGCCTCCCTGGCCCCGCTCTCCCAGGTCTGGGAGAGCGGCTGGGCCACCCCCCTGGAGCTTGCGGCTTTGGGCAGTGCTGCGCTGGATTCGATAGGGGTGGACGCCACGGTGGGGCTGGTGGGCAAGACCGGTCGGGACGGCGCCCGGGTGGCGGGGTTCGTGGGGTTCGATCGGCCGGTGGTGCTGTTTGCCGATCAGGAGGGGTGCCTGCGCCTGGTGGATCCAGTGGCGCCAGGGGAGGGTGGTCCCCTGGAGGAGGTGGTGCGGGAGCGCGCCGTCCTCACGGCGTTGCCACGCCCCACCGCTTCCCCCTGTGCCCGCGCCAGTGCAGCGTTTCGCCGCCAGGTGACCGCGTCGCTGCAGGTGGACGAGGCGGGCGCCATCTCGGGCGAGGTGGAGCTGGCCACGGGTGGAGCTGCCGTCCCCCACGCAGCGCTGGTCCACGGTGGGGCCAAGGTGGTGCGTGCGGTGGCGGCGCTGGTGCCGGGGGGAAAGGCGGGGAAGAGCCGGGTGGTGAACCTGTCGCGGCGCTCGGCGGCCGTGGTGGTGGAAGTGACGGGCGCTCTTCCGCCTCCGGACCCGGCTGGCCTGGTGCGGGTGAGCTTTGGCGAAGCGCCGCAGCTCGCCGGCGATCCGCTCCCGCCCTTGCCGGTGGCGGGCCGCCTCACCCCCATGCTGCTGGGCGGACCGGGCGAGGAAGCGCTCGAGGTGACCGTGCGGCTGGCGCCGGGTTGGTCGGTGGCGGCGCTGCCGGTGCCGGTGGCCGTGGAAAACGCTGCAGGTTCGGTGACCGTCCGTCTGGAGCAGGGAGCGGGAGGCGAGGTCCACCTGGAGCGCCGCCTGGTGCTGCGCTCGCGGGTGGTGCCGGCCGAAGCGGCAGGAGCGGTGCGGGCGCTCCTGGCGGCCTGGCGCTCGCCGGCCTCCCAGGAGCTGCTCCTGCGGCCGCCCCAGGGCGGTGAGCGGCAGGGCGGATCCGCCCGCGCCCCCTCGGGAGGTGGGCGATGAAACGAGTGTTGGGATTCCTGGCGCTCCTCGTGGCGAGCTGGGGGGGCGCCGCGGCGACGCGGGTGCAGCCACCGGGTATGGCGTGTGCCCAGGCAAAGGCAGCAGCGCTGGAGCGGGCCAGGGCGCTGGAGGCGGTGCTGGCTCGGGATCTCCCCCCCGACGAGACTGCCGCCAGTACCGACGTGCTCAACTACCGCCTGGATATCGAGATCGATTACGACTTGCAGCGGCTCGCCGGGCGCAACACGATCACGGTCCGGGCGGTGCAGGACGGGGTGGAGCGGATGGTGCTCCGGCTCTGGCAGGGGTTCGTGGCCACGGTCACGGTGGACGGGCGGGCAGCCAGCGTCCAGCGCCGCAACGCCGAGACGCTGGAGGTAGCGCTGGGGCGTAGCTACGCGGCAGGGGAGGAGTTCCAGGTGGAGGTGGCGTACGCCGGTACCCCGCAGATGGGGGGCATGGGCTCCATCTTCTTTACCACCCACGCGACTCGCCCCATCGTCTTCACCCTTTCCGAACCGTGGTACGCCTACACCTGGTGGCCGGTGAAGGAGGACAACGGCGACAAGGCCACCGCCGACTTGCTCTACACCGTCCCGGCATCCTGGACGGTGGCCTCCAACGGGGTCTTGGTGGGGGTGGAGGAGGTGAGTGGCGGGCGCAAGCGCTTCCACTGGCGCACCGACTACCCCACCGCTCCCTACCTCTTCTTCTTTTCGGCCACCCCCTACACCACCTTCGAGGGTCACTTCTCGGCGGGCAACACCTCGATGCCCGTGCAGTTCTTCATCTATCCCGAGCACGACACGCCAGCGAACCGCACCGCGTGGTTGTGGTCGCTGGACATGCTAGGCGTTTTTGGCTCCCTCTACGGCCCCTACCCGTTCCTGCTGGAGAAGTACGGGATTTACGAGTTTCCCTTTGGCGGCGGCATGGAGCACCAGACGTTCACCGGCCAGGGCGGCTTTGCCGAGGATCTGACCGCCCACGAGTTGTCGCACCAGTGGTGGGGTGACATGGTGACCTGCGCCACCTGGCACGACATCTGGCTCAACGAGGGGTTCGCCACCTACAGCGAGGCGCTGTGGGAGGAGTTTGCCTCCGGCAGCAGCGACCCTGCCGCCCTTCGCGCGGCGATGAGCCAGCTCAAACCGGGGCGGGTGGACGGGAGCGTGTACTGCTTCGACGTTTCCAACGTGAACCGCATCTTTTCCTGGAACTTCTCCTACGCCAAGGGGGCGTGGGTCCTCCACATGCTACGCGGCATCGTGGGAGACGAGACGTTCTTCCGGATCCTCCAGGTGTACCGCCAGCGCTTCGAGTACAAGTCGGCCACCACCGAGGAGTTCCAGGCTGTGGCCGAAGAGGTGGCGGGGGCAGACCTGGACTGGTTCTTCCAGCCGTGGGTGTACGGCACCGGCGCCCCGGCCTACCGGTACGGCCAGAGGGGCTATGAAGTGGAGGGGCGGCACTGGGTGGACGTGTTCCTGCAGCAGGCCCAGTCCAGCTCCTACCCCCTCTTCCCCATGCCGGTGGAGCTTGCCATCTCCACGGGGGCGGGCGTTTCCCGCACCACGGTGTGGCTGCGGGAACGCCTGCAGCACTACCTGATCCCCCTGGACAGTCCGGTGAGCGGGGTGGCGGTGGATCCGGATGGGTGGATCCTCGCCACCAGCAACGTGGAGGTGGCCTTCGACGAGGGACCTCCCAGGGTGGTCTCGGTGACTCCCCCGCCCCGCCCGCCCGCGGGGCGGTGGTCTCGGAAACGGCGGCGCTGCGGGTGGTGTTCCACAAGGCCGTGGTGGTGCGGCCGGAGCAGTTCTCTCTGGTGGGTGCGCACCGCGGGGCGGTACCGTTGTCGGTGAGCCAGGAGGAGGACGGGGTAGTGGCGGTGCTGGTACCGGCAGCCCTCCTGGCACCCGACACCTACACCTTGACCGTCTCCGACGAGGTGGTGGATGCTGCGTCGGGGCAGCGGCTGGACGGCGAGATGGGGGTCCCAGCTGCCTTTCCCTCGGGGGACGGGGTGCCCGGGGGGCGGGCCGTGGTGACGTTCGAAGTGGTGCGCGACCTGCGGCGGCGGCTGCCGGTGGGAAGCGGCCAGTAGGAGTGGAGGTAAAAGCGTGAGAGAGCCCTTCTTGGTAGGTGCACTCCTCTTGGTGCCGGTGGTGGCGCTGGCGGCCTCGGCACCCCCCCTCTCCGGCGAGGCTGTGAAGCGGGCCGTGGATCGGCTGGTGTCGCGCTTTGGCAACGCCGAGGCGGCGCGCATCCAGCGGGGGGTAACCCAGGTAGCCCAGCGCTGGCGCGCGGAGGACGGCAACGACGAGGCCTTCGTGGCGTTTTGCGAGGCCAACTTCGTAACCGACCCCGGTGCGCTGCGCCGGGAGGCGGCCCGGCTGGAGGCGGTGCTGGAGCAGGTGGAGGGCCACCTGCACGAGATTGGTCGGGAACTGCGCACCCCGCTGGACCTGGATACGGGTCCTTTGGGGGCGGTGGACCGGATGCTCGCGAGCGTGGACCTGGCTGCCCACCTGCAGGAGGACCTGTTCCGCAGCCAGGTGGCGTTCTTTGCCCTCTTGAACTTCCCCGTCGATACCCTGAAGGAGCGGCTGCGCGAGGGACCGCAGTGGAGCCGGGAGCGCTGGGCCTGGTCGCGGATGATGGACCGCTTCGCCGATCGCATCCCTGCGGCCGCGCTGCAGGAGGTGACGCGCGCCGTGACGGCGGCCAACCGGTACGTGGCCGAGTACAACGTGCGCCTGGACCGGGTGGTAACGGGGGAGGGGCAGCGGCTCTTCCCCGAGGGGCTGCGGCTCCTCTCCCACTGGGGGCTGCGGGACGAGCTGAAGGCGGCCTACACCCGGCCCGACGGACTGGCCCAGCAGCGGCTCATCCAGCGGGTCATGGAGCGGATCGTCCGCCAGGATATCCCGGCGGTGGTCATCGACAACCCGGAGTTGGAGTGGCGGGTGGAGAGCAACGAGGTGCGCCCAGCGGGTGGGGGTGGCGCCTGGAGCCGGGCGGAGCGCGAGGCCGACCAGCGCTACCGGCACATCCTGGAGGTGTTTGCCGCCCTCCGCGGCCTCGACCAGTTCACGCCGTCGGCACCTTCCGCCCTGGCCCGTGCCTTCGAGGTGCACCGCCAGATCCCCGAGGAGCAGGTCCAGGCCTTGCTCGTGGCGGTACTGACCGCACCGGAGGTACGGGCCACCGCGCAACTCATCCAGCGGCGCCTGGGGCGCCCTCTGGAACCGTTCGACATCTGGTACGACGGCTTTACCCAGCGCCGGCAGTTCTCGGAGGAGGAGCTGGACCGCCTGGTAGCGGCGCGCTACCCCACGGTGGCCGCGTTCCAGGCCGATCTGCCGGCCATCCTGCGCCGCCTAGGATTCAGTGGCGAGCAGGCCACGTTTCTCTCGGCTCACATCGTGGTGGATGCTGCGCGCGGTTCCGGACACGCCATGGAGGCGGTGCGGCGCGGGGACGCGGCCCACCTGCGCACGCGCGTCCCCCCGGCGGGGATGAACTACAAGGGCTTCAACATTGCCATGCACGAGCTGGGGCACAACGTGGAGCAGGTGTTCTCCCTCGCCGGTGTGGACCACTGGTTCCTGCGTGGCGTGCCCAACAACGCCTTCACCGAAGCGCTGGCCTTCGTGTTCCAGGGGCGGGACCTGGAGGTGCTGGGCCTGGCCTCGGCGCAGCTCGAACCCTCGCCGGAGGAGCGCTTGGCTGCGCTCTGGTCCACCTTCGAGATTGCCGGGGTGGCCCTGGTGGATACGGCCATGTGGCACTTCCTCTACGAGCATCCCCAGGCGACCCCTGCCGAGTTGCGGGCAGCGGTCGTGGCCACCGCCCGCGAGGTGTGGAACCGCTACTTCGAGCCCGTGCTGGGGTGCCGGGATAGCGAGCTGTTGGCTATCTACTCCCACATGATCGACTACCCCCTCTACCTTCCCGACTACCCGCTGGGGCACATCGTGGCTGCCCAAGTGGCGGCAGCGCTGCGGCGCGGCAACTTTGGCACGGAGGTGGAGCGCATGATGCGGCTCGGTAACCTCACCCCCGACGCGTGGATGCGCGCCGCAGTGGGGTAGGGCGTCTCGGCGGAACCTCTCCTCCGGGATGCCCGCCTGGCGCTGGAGGCGCTGCGGTGAACGGCGGATGAGGGGGTTGCATTTCTTGCGACCGGGGTATATATTACCGCTTGACGATATGGTGATTGCCTGCTGGCGGTGAGGGCGGGCGACGCCGGGAGGGAACATGGCCGTTGTGCATCTCACGAAGGACAACTTCAACCAGACCATCGAAGGGAACGACACGGTGGTGATCGATTTCTGGGCCGAGTGGTGCGGTCCGTGCCGCGCCTTCAAGCCAGTTTTCGAGAAGGCTGCCGCCAAGCACCCGGAGATCACCTTTGCCTCGTGCAACACGGAGGAAGAGCCGGAGCTGGCGGCCGCTTTCCGGATCCGTTCCATCCCCACGCTCATGGTGTTCCGCGAGAAGGTGCTGCTCTACGCCGAGCCGGGGGCGCTGCCGGAGGAGACGTTCGAAGAGCTGCTCACCAAGGTAAAGGAAGTGGATATGGCGGCGGTGCACGAAGAGCTAGCGAAACGGGAAGGCGCAGCCGCCGCTTCCTCGTGACGTTCCCCCGTGCTGGAGGCCGTCCTCCCTCGCTCCCCCAACCTCCCCACGGGCCTGTGGGGAGGAAGGGAGAGCACGTCGGCGACGGGACGAGGAAGAGCCATGCGAGGGTACCGGTCGAACTTTTCAGTGGGCGGACTGGGCGTGGTGCTGGCCCTGGCCGTGAGCGCTGCCGTAGGGGCTAGCACGTTCACCGAGCAGTTCCTGGAAGCTGCGGGGGGGGTGCGGATCCGCGTTTTGGACAGCGGGCCGGCACCAGGGCAGCCGTCCCTGCTCTTCGTGCCCGGATGGACACTCACCGCGGAGATCTGGCAGGCCCAGCTCGAGCACTTTGCCGGCTCGCGGCGGAGCGTGGCCATGGATCCGCGTGGCCAGGGGGGGTCGTCCCAGACCGGCGAGGGGCTTTACCCGGCTGCGAGGGCCCGCGACATCCGGGCCGTGATCCAAGGGCTGGGGCTCGAACCGGTGGTGCTGGTGGGGTGGTCCATGGCGGTGAAAGAGGTGCTGTCCTACGTGGACCAGTTTGGCACCTCGGGGGTGGCGGCTCTGGTGCTGGTGGACGGAGTGGCCGGTCTCGACTGGGACGAGGAGCGGGCCCACCGGCTCCTGGACTCCCTCGCCCTGCTGCTCCAGGACCAGCGCGCCTGGACCGCCAACTTCGTGCCCTCGATGTTCCGCTCCCCCCACAGCGCGGCGTTCCTCGCGCAGGTGCAGCAGGCCTCCCTGCGCACCCCGGCACCGGTGGCGGTGGCGCTGTCGGTTGCGTCGCTCGCGGCCGACCTGCGCCCCGTCCTGGGTCGCGTGGACCGGCCGACCCTTATCGTCGTCACGCCCGGTCCCTTTGCCCCGCGCTACGCCGAGATGCACGCTGCCATTGGAGGTTCTCGCCTCGAGGTGTTCGAGAACGCGGGCCACGCCTTGTTCGTGGACGAGCCGGCCCGCTTCAATTCGTTGCTCGAAGAGTTCATGGCCGCGTTGCCGGCGGGGCGCTGACCGCCCCGGCCGGCTGCTGCCGGCTCCGTCGCAACTCGTCTTCCACCAGCGCCACGAACGCTTCCAGAGGCTGGGCCCCCTCCACGAGCCGGCCGTTGACGAGGAAGCGGGGGGTGCCATCCAGGCCCAAGGTAGCCGCATCCTCAAGATCGGCATCGATGGCGGCCTGGGTGGCTGGATCCGCCAGGCACGCCGCAAAAGGTTCGGCCTCGAGTCCCAGCTCGGCCACCAGGTCGGGGAGCCCGCTGTGCTCGAACTCCTCCTGCCGCTCAAAGAGCAGGTGGTGCGCTGCCCAGAACTGCCCCTGGGCAGCGGCGCACAGGGAGGCGGCGGCCGCATCCCGTGCCTGGGGGTGGACCTCGCCGGGGAACTGCTTGAACACCAGCTGCAGCACGTGCGGGTAGCGGGCCAGCAACTCGTCGACGGTGGAGGCCGCACGCCGGCAGTAGGGGCACTGGAAGTCGGAAAACTCCACGATGGTCACGGTGGGCTTGTCGGCCCCGCGCACCGGGTCAAAGGGGCGGAGGGGGGGGAAGAAGCGGGGCGGTTCGAGGAACAGCTCCACCCCGTAGCGCTCGAACAGGCGCTCCTTCAGCGCATCGAGCCGCCGCTCGCGCTCGCGATCGGAGAGGAACGCCACGACCTGCGAGCGGGCCTGGGCGTCGTCGGCGGGAAGCTGGCCCCGGAACTGCGCGAGGACGCGCGCCACCTGCTCCTCCGACGGCGGCGAAAGACCCGCTTCCACCTCGCGCTGGAGGTACTCGTCGGGCGAGAGGCCCAAAGCCGCCGCGGTCTCGGCCACGAGGCGATCGAAGATCATCCCTTCCAGGATGGCCGACTGCACCTCGAACACCCGCTGCCGCGGGGCAAGGAGCGGTCCGGCGGCGCGAGCTTCCAGCTCGCGAGCGTTTATGGCCCCCGAGGCAAAGCGGGCCACCACGACATCGCCTGCAGCAGCGTCGTGCCGTGGGTTCGACGGCGCAGCAGGAGCGGCACGCTCCAGGCCTTGCGCCCCTCCCCGCTGGCTCGCGCAACCCGCCAGCAGCACGGCGCACACCAGCGAGCCCATCCAAGCGTTGGTCGTCCTCACGCGTCCCTCCTCTCGTCTGCAGGCCCCGCTGCGAGTCTACCAGGGGTCCTGGGGGTGGAGACAAAGGCGCGGGGCTTGCACCCCGCGCCCCACGCATCGAAGGAAGCGATGGTTACGGCACGTAGAGCGAGAAGTAGCGGTAGTTGTCGGCGTTGTAGACGGCTGCGCTGGGGTTCGTCTTGGCCAGGTTCAGGCAGTTGCTGTACCCGTAGGTGTAGTCGTCGGTGCCCAGGATGGCGGTCCAGTGCGAGGCCTCGTGGAGCAGGAAGCTGCCGCGCGTCTTGGAGTTGTAGTTGAAGAAGCCGGGGCAGATCCACACGTAGTAGGTACGGTTCGGATAAACGTAGGCGATCACCCCCGACTGGCAGCTGGTGCAGGTGTAGTTCCAGGTCCTGCCGAAGGCGTAGTAGATGTTGTAGTAGCCGTTCTTCACCGTGGAGTAGCGGCTCGAGGTGTAGGTGCCGAACCAGGTCTTGTACAGGCTGTTGGAGGAACCGGAGGTGCCGGCAAGCTGGTTGTAGGACTTGGCGGCCAGGCTCCGGCCGGAGCTCCTAGCCGAGGAGAGCGAGCTCTGCTGGCTCGAGGTGCAGCCGCTGTAGCCAAACTCCGGCAGCGGTGCTTCCTCCGGCACGGTGTCGGGGCCGTCCACGAAGACCTCGATGGTGTTGGACTCCACGAACTCCAGCTGGGGGGCGAGGGACGAGCCGTTGGGTGCCATCTGCTCCAGCGTCGCGTCCAGCTCGCGCACGCCGATGGGGTGGCGGAAGGTGATGGCGTAGGTGCCACCACGTCGCAGGTCGTACGCTTCCGAGAGGTCGACCATCGCCTCGATCGACTCGCCGGGGCTAAAGGTGATCCAGTCTTCCGCCGTGGGAGCGAGACGGAGCACCATCCGGCCAATGTAGGGGACCGGCTGGCCGTCCCGGGTGACGGCGAAGAGGTTGCTCTCGAAGCCGCCGAGAGGTGTCGTGTAGCGCAGGATCGCCAGGTCGCGATCCGTCGTGTTGGTGATGCCAAAGTGCAGTCGCGCCCCCTCGCTGGGCGTTACCTGCGCCTTGTCCACTGCGGGCACGATGGAAACGGAAACCGGCGCAGCCCACGCGACGGCACCGATGGCGACTGCCACGAACAGCGCAACAACGAACTTCACACCACGCATCGTTCCTACCTCCTCATTTCGTCCTTGCTCAGGGCTCGCAGTAGCATCTTGCCGGTGGGCGCTGCGAGTCGCTGCCACCGGCCTCGACAGTGGCAGCACGCAAAGGCATTCACTGGCCCATGGGCGTAACCCTCCCTCGCGGTGGAATTCGCAACGCCAAAGGGAACGAACCAGGAGCCATCGTCCTCGCCCGCCGAGTGCTGAGGTATGCTGCGCCGGGGCGTGGTGGTTGTCAAGAGGTTTCGGTCATTCGCAAGAAATGGAAAGCTACTTTCGAGCGGCAGCAATAACGTGAGCTTACATTTCGCAGCGGCCGGCCTATTCCGGTATGATTGAAAGAAACTCTGATACCGGGGGGCAGTGACCCCACGGGGAGGAGGAGAAGTGAACGACACCGACCGCAGGATCGTGGGAGTCTTGCAGGCAGATGCCCGCCTGCCCTTGGCCGAGGTGGCCCGTCGGACGTCGCTGTCGCTGCCCACCGTGCACCGGCGGCTGCAGCGTCTGCGCCGCGAGGGGGTGATCCGAGGTTTCTGGGTGGCCCTGGAGCCCGAGAAGGTCGGGCTCGCGGTCACTGCCTTCGTACGCCTGCGCCTGCGTTACAAGGAAAACATGGAGCGGGACTACGCGGCTGTGGCCGAGATGCCCGAGGTGGAGGAGATCCACGTGGTGGCCGGCGACTACGACCTCCTCGTCAAGGTGCGGGGGCGCGACAACCGGCACGTGCTGGAACTGGTGCAGCGGATGTACGCCATCATGGGGTTCGTCCGGTCGAACACGGAAATCTGCCTCACCTCGCCGCTGGAGCGACTCACCGATGTGGCCTCGCTGCCGCGCTAGGGCGCACCCGCGGCTGGAGCTTGCCCTCGCCCGAGAGGGTCCGGCGCAAGCGTTCCCCTTCAGCTGGCCGGCTGCTGGCGGATGCGCTGGCGCAGGGGGTGCCGGTTGGAGATGTCCACGGTGAAGCTCCGCGTGGTGCTCACGGGCGAGGCCACCTGGCCGCACGCGTTGGTGGCCACAACGCGCCAGTAGTAGGTGGTGCCGGGCGTGACGGGTACCGTCAGGGTGGTCTCGGGGGTCTCGCCGGCAAGCGGGGGAATCGCCGAGGTGCCAACGTACACGCGGTAGGAGGAGGCCCCAGTGGATGCCGCCCAGGAGAGCGTCACGGACGAGGCCGACGCTACGGTGGCCCCGTTGTCCGGGCTGGAGAGCTCGAACAGCCCGGGCACGGCACAGGGGGCAATGGCCACCGAGAAGCTCAGCGTGTCCCCCACCTCGGAGACATCGAAGATGGACAGCCCGCCAAAGGTGCCGTCGGTAAGGTACGAGGGCGGGTCCGTGTAGTCGTTGATGGTGATGCGACCGTGATCGGCGGCCAGGGGCGCCTTGGCGGGAGTGCCGTCGCTCTCGTTACTCCCACCGGGGCGATAGATGTACACCTTGTCGGGCGGGCCGCAGCGGTTGCCGTCCCAGGCTGGGAGGGCCCGCGGGTTGATGCGGTAGACCAACAGCCCGGAGGTAGGGAGCGCCGACTCGAACGTCCCCACGGCGTGCCGGTACTCCAGCACGAACCACTCCGAGTCCGAGTAGGGCGAAACGATCTTGTAGGCGTTGTTGGTGGGCGAGGTGATGGGGTTCAAGGTGTAGCGGCCGGAGGTGCGGATGGTGGGGATGTCGTCGATGAACCCCAGGTAGCGCTGCTTCACGTAGGCGCCAGTGTGGACGGGGATGCTGTAGTTGGTGGTGGCCATCAGGTCCCACTTCCACACCGGGTTGAAGCTGGGCTTGGAGGAGCAGTCGGTGTAGTGGTAGAGATCCGGCGCCCCCAGGGAGTGGGTGATCTCGTGGGACAGGACCCCCTGCCGGACCATGGTCTCCAGCTCGAAGTTGAACTCGTAAACCGCCTTCCCGTTGATGCTGGCGTTCTTCCCCTGGAGCACCCAGCGGTGCGGCCAGAGGATGTCCCCGGAGGAGTCGGCGCTGCCGCGGACGATGAGGGTCACCAGGTCCACCCGCCCATCGCTGTTGGTGTCGATGGGAAGAGAAGGTGGGACCTGCGGTGCAATGGCAGCCACGGCGTTGGCAATGAGCGTCATCTCGCGATCCACCCGCTGGTCGTCCCCCTCGTACCCCTGGCTGTTGAAGATGGGGTGCTTGGGCAGGTAGTACCCGCGCGGGTTGGGGTCCTGGTAGGAGACCACGGCGGAGCCCGTGCTCACGGGGAAGAAGGCACTGCTCACCAGGGTGCGCCCGTAGGAGGCCTCCTTGAAGTAGGCGTACACGGAGTTGCCCTCGGGCGCGTTGTGGATCTGCTCGTAGGTGGCGAGGGAGGTGGGGAACTCGGTCTGGTCGGCAAAGCGCACGAAGATCACCAGGTTGGTGAGGGTCGAAAAGCGCGGTGCGGCCTGCGGGGCGCCCGCTGGCTCGGGCACGGCCATGCGGGCCACGCGGGCCTGCACGAAGGCCGGGTCGGGGCGCAGGTTCGGTTGGAGGCCCACGGTGCGGGGGTCGCAGGAGCCGGCTCGACAGGGGGTGGGCACCAGACGCCCGTCCACCTTGTCGGCGTAGACGAACTCCCACGACTGGGGATCGCGGATGATGACGAAGCCGTCGGCATCGTGGAGCCAGTGGTAGAACTCGTCCCCGGAGGCGAAGCACTCCACGAGGGTGCCGTCGGGCTGTTCCAGCGTCTGCGGTACGTTTTCCAAATAGGCGGCTCCTGACAGGCCAACCCCCAGCAGGAGGGTGGCAACTCCCCAAGCCAGCCACCCCAGGCGTTCCCGGAGCTGCCAACTGCTGTCCATCAAGAGGAAAGCGTTCCCCATAGCTACCTCCCGCGCACGCGAATATAGCTCGGCCTGGCCGTGGAGGCCAAGCGAGCTATGGGGGAGAACGCCCCGAGACTGGAACCCCATTCCACTACGGCACGATCATCGGCACCGTGGTGGGATCGCCGGTGGCGTTGTCCACCACCGAGGCGTACGCCCAGATTTGACACCCGCTGGAGACCGGCTGCACCTTGGCGTAGGCCACCGATTGGTTGCCCGCTCCCGCCGTACCGAACAGGTCGTTGAGCTGCGCCCACCGTTCCGCGGGTACGCTCAAGGTGACGTTCGAACCCACCTGCACGCCGCTGCCGGTGTAGACGCCAAACTGCACGGTGCAGGTGGAGGAGCCCAGGTTGATGGCCCCCACGTTGGTGCGGAAGGCGGTGGACTTCTCCAGACCCGGCAGGTAAGCGGTCTGGCCGGAGACGATGGTGTGGGCCGAGCGCACCGCCGGGTAGAACTGGCCGTAGGTGCCGCTGGGGGCCTGGTTGTAGGTGCGGGCCACGATGGCCAACGGCACGTTGGCCGAGATCACCACCGTTCCTTGCGTGCTGGTGCCCGAGGCAACGCCAAAGAGCGACTCCAGGACGTTCCCCCACTTGGTGGTGCCGTTGCCGGCCAGGGTGGTGGAGCGGACCACCGGCGAGGAGCTGGAGTAGTAGGTCAAGGTAAGGCTGGCCGTGGAGGACGACGTGTTCGCCACCGCCAGGTCGGAGCGCCACTGGGTGCCACTGCTGCCGGGGTTGTGGGCCATGGCCGGGACGTAGTAGGTGTACGCCCCGCCGCCGCCCCCGGCACCCTGGTTCACGGTGAAGGTCTGGCCAGCAATGGTGAGGGTGCCGGTGCGGGCGGCGCCCGCATTGGCAGCCACCGAGTACCCCACCGAGCCGTTGCCGCTGCCAGAAGCCCCCGAGGTGACGGTGATCCACCCGGCGTTGCTCGTCGCCGTCCAGGTGCAGCCGCTCCCCGCCGTGACGGTGACGGTGCCGGAGCCCCCAGCGGCCGGGACGCTGGCCGACGTGGGGCTGATGGAGTAGGTGCACCCACCCCCCGCCGTGGTCTTCTTGATGACGAGGTTGTCCACGTAGGCGCCCTCGTACTGGGTGTTGCTGTCGGAGCGGAAGATGAAGGCGAACCACACCTCGGGAGCGCCGATGGCCGTGAGGCTGGTCACGTCGGCAAAGTTGAAGGTCACGTGCTGCCATCCTCCACTGTTACCGGAGGTCTGGTAGCCGGAGAAGTTGGTCCCGTTGACGGAGATCATCCACTTGACGAAGTCGTAGTTGGACTCGGTGTTGAACCACAGGTCGAACTCCGCCAACGCCGCCGTGGCATCGGCCAGCGAGAAGGGCCCGTACACCATCCAGGAGTTCTGGTTGGCGACGTAGTTCTGCCCTGGCGACTGGGGGGCGGACCCTCCGCCGGCGCACCAGGCGCTGCCGCTCCCCGAGGCGGCGCGGTAGGTGGAATACCCCCAGGTGGTGGTGCCGCTGACGCTCCAGTTCCCCGCCAGGCCCCCCTCGAAGGAATCGGAGAAGACCGTCACTTCACCGCCCCCACCGCCGCTGCCCGCCTGGTTCACGGTGAAGGTCTGGCCAGCGATGGTGAGGGTGCCGGTGCGGGCGGCGCCCGAATTGCCAGCCACCGAGTAACCCACCGACCCGTTGCCGCTGCCGGAAGCCCCTGAGGTGACGGTGATCCACGCGACGTTGCTCGTCGCCGTCCAGGTGCAGCCGCTCCCCGCCGTGACGGTGACGGTGCCGGAGCCGCCAGTGGCCGGGACGCTGGCCGACGTGGGGCTGATGGAGTAGGTGCACCCACCGCCCCCCAAGGTGACGGTGAAGGAGATGGTGTTGCCCACCGAAGTGACGTTGGAAATGTTGAGGCCGCCGGGGGAGCCGTTGGAGAGGAACGAGGAGGGGTTGGTGCTGTCGTTGATGGCGGTGCGCCCGGAATCGGCGGAGAACGGGGCCGAGGCCGGGTCACCGTTGGCAGTGGTGGTGCCGTTGGGCCGGTAGACGTACACCTCGTCGGGAGGCCCGCAGCGGTTGCCGGGGGCGCTGGGGTTGGCGTTGGGGTACACGCGGTAGACCAGCAACCCCGAGCCGGGGAGGGAGGTCTCGAAGGTCCCCGTGGCGCGGCGGTACTCCAGCACGAAGTACTCGTCGGTGGAGTTGGGCGAGGCGATCCGGTACGCGTTGTTCGTGGAGGAGGTGATCGGGTTGAGAGTGTACGTTCCCGAGGTGGTGATCTCGGGGATGGTGCTGATCCACCCAAACCACTTCTGCTTCACGTAGGCACCCGAGTGCTGGGGTGGGTTACGGTTGTTGGCCATGAGGTCCCAGCGCCAGACGGGATCGAGATCCGGCGCCGAGGAGCAATCGTCGTAGTGGTACAGATCGGGCGCGCCCAGGGTGTGCCCCATCTCGTGGCAGAGCACGCTCACGCTGAGCACATCGTCCAGCTGGAAGTTGTACGCGTAAACCCGCTTGCCGTTGATGTAGGCGGTGCGCGTGTAGAGCGACCAGCGGTGCGGCCAGAGCAGGTCGCTCCAACCCTCGACCCCGCCGCGCACGATCAGGACTACGTTGTCCACGTTGCCGTCGCCGTTGGTGTCCAGGTTGAGCGAGGTGGGCACCTGCGCGGCAATTGCCTCCACGGCCGCCTTGACGAGCTCGTGCTCGCGGGCGGTGCGTTCGTCGTCGCCGTTGTACCCTTGCGGGTTGGTGGTGGCGTCGTACTTTTCGTAGTAAGCGCGGGGGTTGGGCGACTGGTAGGAGACCACGGCGGTACCCCCGCTCGTGGGGTAGAAGGTGCTCGTGATGGTGGTCTGGTTGTAGGAGGCTTCCTTGAAGTAGTTAAAGAGCGAGACGCCGCTCGAGGCGTTGAAGAAGCTGTTGTAAGTCGAAAGTGGGTTAGTGAACTCGGCCTGGTCGGAAAAACGCACGAAGATGACGATGTTGGCGAGGGACGTAAAGGTGGGTGCGCCTTCGGGGTGCGGCGGGAGGACGAGCTCCCCCTGCGCCATGGCCGCCCGGCGCTGCTCGAGGATGCGCCGGCCTGGCCGCAGGCGCGGCTCGACCCCCAGGGTACGGGGATCGCAACTCCCCGCCAGGCAGTCGCTGGCCACCAGCTCGTCGCCCACCTTGGTGGCGTAGGCAAAGTAGCCGGTGGCCGGGTCCTTCACGATCACGTAGCCGTCAGCATCGTGGAGCCAGTGGTAGAACTCGTCCCCCGAGGCGAAACACGAGACCACTGTGCCGTCGGGTTGCACGAGGGTCTGGGGCACGTCCTCCAGGTACGCGGCCTGCCCTACCGTGGCCAGGAGCCCGGCCAGGAGGAGGGCGAGAACAGCGCCGCATCGCTGGCCCACGCGGTGACGGTTTCCATCCTTGGTGGTGTTGGGCGTGGTCCAGCGGTCTTGCATGGTGACCTCCACGATCTCAGTATACGGTACGGCGCAAGCCGGTACCTGGAGCGAGCAGAGGCCGTGCCACGGGGTGTACCGGCACGCCTGGCGAACCTGCCGCCAGCTCTGGCGAGAGTCCCTGCACGCCCAGGCGCTGGCGCCCGGCACCGCCCCGGCCCACCCCTCACCCGCCGCTCGGTTCGCCGCTGCTGGGGGAGCAGAGCCAGCACCCTGAAAAGGGGACCGGGGCGAGGGTTCGGCGGACGCTCCAACCTGCCGCCTCGAGCTGTGCCTCCACTGGGGTGGTGAC
>JACADV010000102.1 GCA_013388425.1 Thermoanaerobaculaceae bacterium
CACCCGCACGGTGCGCGGCTTCAAGACCTCCACCTGCTTGCGCACCTCCGGCGGCTTGAACTTGGGCTGCTGCACCACGAAGATCTTGCGCTCCTGCTTCTGGGCAGCGTGCACCTTTGTGGCCATCTCCGGGAAGTGGATCATGAACAGGACGATGTGGAACACCACCGCCACCGCCGTGGCGATCCGCAGCAGTTTCCTATCCTCGTTGTACTCCTCGGCGAGCGCCATCAGCTCGACGAGGTAACTGTCGTGCACCGGCGGTTCGGTGCCGTTGTTGGCGGGCGCCTTCTCGCTCATACTCGCCTCCCTGCCCTACGGAGTCAGGACGCCGAGCGCGCCCCACACGTTTTCCACCTCCCGCTGCGTCGGGAGCGTGATGTTGAGGTCCTTGGCAAGGTTCAACTTGGTCTTCACCTGCCGGAGCTCGTCGAAGGCCTCCATCATGGCGCCGTACGGTGCCTGGGGGGCCGGTCGGAGGATGATGGGTTTGGAGATCACGGGCGGGTTCGAGCCGGGATCGATCTTGGTCCGCAGGTAGTTCGCCACCTGCTCGAGGGGCATCGGCTTGTTGTCCACGACAAAGGAGCCGTCCGCACGGACCTGGAAGAACACCGCCTCCTCGGCCTGCACCTCCGAGCGGGTGGGATCCTCCTTGGGGACCTGAAAATCGAGCCCCTTGGTGCTGGAGAACGCCATGGTCAACATGAAGTAGATGATCAGCAGAAAGGTGACGTCGGCCATGGACCCCGTAAAGATTTCTGCGCTCGGCTTCTTCTTTGCAAGCTTCATGGCGGCCCCCTATCCCTCGCCTTCGACGGTCTTCTGCTCCGAGAGCAGGTAGATCGTCTGCACCTTCGCCTGCTTCAGGGCGTCGATGATCCGGTCGACGACCTGATAGCGCGTCCCCCTATCCGCTTTGACCACGAACGCGTGCTTGGGGTCCCTGGCGACCACATCCGCCGCAAAGCTCTGCACCTCCTCGACGCTGGGGACGGGGACCGCGGTTTCCTTCCCAGCCGAGACGCGGATGACACCCTGGAGATCCACCGACACGTAGGCGGACTCTCGGGGGACGTCCTCGCGAATCAAGGTGCGGGGGAGCTGGACCTGCACCTTGTCCACCTCGATGTTGTAGGTGATGACGAAGAAAATGATGAGGAGGAACACGATGTCGGCCATCGAGGCGGTGGGGATGTAGGGGTCGGGCCGATGCCCAACGTGCCGGAACTTGAGCATGTCACGCCTCCGCGCCGCCTCCGCTGCCGTAGCGCTCGCTGTCCATCTCCACGAACGTCTCCATCAACATGTTGGAGGCCGTCTCGATGTCGCGCATGAACTTGTTGATGCGGCTCATGAAGTAGTTGTACGCCAGCTGCGCCGGGATGGCGATGAAGAGCCCCGTGGCGGTGGTGATCAGCGCCTCGGAAATGCCGGCGGCCACGGCTCCGGGGTTCGACAGACCGGCTGCCGCCAGGGTCGCGAAGGACTTGATCATCCCCGTGACCGTGCCCAGGAAGCCGAGCATCGGCGACACGTTGGCCGAGCTCGAGAGTACCATCAAGCCGCGCTCCAGCCGCCCGCTCTCGAACACCGCAGCGCTCTCGATGTTCTTTTCGATGTCCTCCTTGGGGTGGCCGTACCGGAGGAGCGCAGCCTTCACCACCGATGCCACCGGTCCCTTGTTCTCCTCGCACACCTTGATGGCCGCCCGCACGTCCCGGTTCACCAGGAGCGACTTGCGCACCTTGGAGAGGAACTCGTTGACGTTGATCTGGGCGCGGCGCAGCGCCAGCCAACGCTCCACGATGAAGGCCACCGTGAGGATTGAGAAGACGAGGAGCGGCCACATCACCACTCCGCCCTGCTGGAAGTACGTTACGAGATCTCCGAACACTGACGTTTCCTCCTCGCGTTGTGGTGCCGGAGCCTTCCCTCCGGCTCCCTCGTTATGTCACTCGACACCAGCCAGTTGGACAACACAAACCACAGCAATAGATGCTAACACAGCCGCCGCCGCAGGGTCAAGGAGCACTCCAGACGTGACACAGGGCCAGCGCCAGGGCGTCCGCCGCGTCCGCTGCCGGGGTCGTGGCCAGGTGCAGGTGTTGCCGCACCATGAACGCAACCTGCCGTTTCTCGGCGTTGCCGTTCCCCACCACCGCCATCTTCACCCGCGCGGGCTCGTACTCGTGGACCGGGATGCCCCGGTGCCCCAGGGCAACCAGCAGCGCCCCCCGTGCTTCTGCCAGCGCCAAGGCAGCGCGCGGCAACCGCGCCGCAAAGGTGACCTCCAGGGCCACGGCGTCGGGGTTCTGGGCCTGCACCAGTTCCTCCAGCTGATCGGCCAGACGCGCCAGCACCGTTGCCCGCGCCGCCCCCCGCGGTGGCCGGAAGCACCCGAACGCCACTGCCTCCACGCGCCTCCCGCGCGCCTCCACGAGCCCCCACCCGGTCACGCGCGAACCCGGGTCCAGACCCAGGATCCGGCGCCCCTCAGCGCGCTTCCAGGAGCTTGGTGTCGATGTCAAAGTTGGCCCAGACGTTCTGCACGTCGTCGTGGTCCTCGAACGCCTCCATGAGGCGGATCATCTGCTCCGCCTTCTTGTCCTCCAGACGCACCTGGACGGTGGGCACCATCTCCACCTTGGCCTGCTCCACCGGGAAGCCGCGCGCCTCCAGGACGCCCTTCACCCGGTGCAGGTCCTCGGGAGCGGTATACACCTCGTAGAGCTCGGGGTCCTCCGCAAAGAAATCCTCGGCCCCCGCCTCGAGCACCGCCTCCATGACCACGTCCTCGCTGCCAGCGCTCTTGGGCAGGATGAGGTAGCCTTGCTTCTTGAAGAGGTAGGCCACACACCCCGACTCTCCCAGGTTGCCGCCGTGCTTCCCGAACAGGTGTCGGAGCTCGGCGGTGGTGCGGTTGCGGTTGTCGGTGAGCACCTGCAGCATCACCGCCACGCCGCCGGGACCGTACCCCTCGTAGAGCACCTCTTCGTAGGCCACACCCGGCAGCTCCCCCGTCCCGCGCTGGATCGCCTTGGTGATGTTCTCGGAGGGCATGTTGGCCGCCTTGGCCGCCTGGATCGCGGCCCGCAGCCGCGGGTTCCCCTCCGGATCGCCACCCCCTTCGCGGGCGGCGGTGGTCAGCTCCCGGATGAGTTTGGTGAAGAGCTTGCCGCGTCTGGCGTCGGCCTTGCCCTTCTTGTGCTTGATGGTGCTCCATTTGTTGTGACCCGACATGGAACCCCCTGCCGGACCGGCTCGGTCTCCGGCGGGGCGATTTTACACCGGTCGCCGTCGCTCGCGCCCCTCGTCTTGACTTGCCTCGCGGCTCCACCCACAATGTTTGGGGTTTGCGAACGAAGTGGCGGAGGCATGAGCCAGAATATCCTTCTCATCGATTACGAGCCACGGACGATTACCCGGGTCACCGAAGCGCTCGCCCCCCTGGAGTGCCGCGTCGACGTTGCCAAGGACCTGGACGCGGCGGTGGGGGTGTGTGCCAAGATCGAGCCGAAGCTGGTGATCATCACGTCGGTGCTGCCGCGCCTCAAGATCGAGGACGCCATCACCCAGCTTCGGGCCCGGGCGGGGCTGCGACACACACCCTTTCTCGTGCTCATGAGCGGCTACAACGGCACGGACCGACGCGCTGACGCTGCCGCTCTTGGAGCCCAGGCGATCGTTGCCAAACCGTTCTCCGCTGCCGAACTCCTCGCCGAGGTACGGTCGCTGCTCGAATCGCCCCGCGTCCAGCAACCAGTGGGCACCGACACCCGCAACGAGGTGCTGGAGGCCTTGCGCCGCAGCGCCGGGTTGCAGCGCGAAGGGGGCACGGTGACGTCGGAAGACCTCTTCGGCGACCTCATCGCTGAAGAGGGGGAGGCCCCGCCACCGCCAGCCGAGACCCAGCGCATCCGCATCCCGTCCCGGGGTGCCGCGCCCAAACCCGAGGCGCCGCCCCCCCCGGCCATGGACGTGGCCACCACGCAACCGATCCGGACGGCCCCCCCCACCACCCCTGCCCCGCGTCCACCCGCCCCGGATACGGGTGTCCAGCGGGTGCTGGAAAGCACGCTCGGGGACGTGCTCGCCAAGCCAGCCCAGCCGCAGCGGGAGGCCCGACCCACGGACACGGCGGTGGATCGCCTCCTCGAACAGACCCTCTCCGGTCTCAACGTGCCAATCAAGGCAAAGCCGCGGCCTGCCGCGACAGCCGAGGGGGCGCCTGTGCCGCCGCGGCAGGAGCCGCCGGCCCGGGAGGGGGCGCGCTTGGCACCGCTGCCCGGGGGCACTCCCTTCGGTCAGTACGAACTCATCGAACCCATCGCCACGGGCGGCATGGCCGAGGTGTACAAGGCGCGCATGCGAGGGGTGGAAGGATTCCAGAAGATCGTCGCCATCAAACGGATCCTTCCCCACCTGACGGACAACGACGAGTTCGTCACCATGTTCATCGACGAGGCCAAGCTCGCCGCCCAGCTGCAACACCCCAACATCATCCACATCTACGACTTGGGGAAGATCGAGCGCTCCTACTACATCGCCATGGAGTACATCGACGGCAAGGACCTGCGCTCGATCCTGCGAATGCTGGACGAGGCCGGGCAGCGGATGCCCCTGGGGCTGGCGCTCTACATCGCCTCGCACCTGGCGGCCGCCCTGGACTACGCGCACCGCAAGAAGGACCTGCAGGGGCGCGCCATGGCCCTCGTGCACCGCGACGTGTCGCCGCAGAACGTGTTGATCTCCTACGACGGCGACATCAAGCTCTGCGATTTTGGCATCGCCAAGGCCGCCTCCAAGGCGTCCCACACCCGCGCCGGAGCCCTCAAGGGGAAACTGCAGTACATGTCGCCGGAACAGGCCTGGGGCAAGGGGATCGACCATCGCTCCGACATCTTTTCCCTGGGCCTCGTGCTGTACGAGATGGTGACCGGCACCAAGGCCTTTGCCGGGGATTCGGAACTTTCCATCCTCGAGCAAGTTCGCTCCCCCCGCTTGACCCCGCCCAACCTCATCGACCCCAACGTGCCCGCCGAGGTGGCAGAAGTGATCATGCGGGCGCTGCGGGAAAACCGCGACGAGCGGTTCCAGACTGCCGCCGATTTTGCCAGCGCCCTCGACGCTCTCCTCCAGGGCATCCGCCCGGCCCCCACTGCCAGCGACCTGGGATCCTTCCTCGCCCGCCTCACCGGCCGCGAGAAGCCGGGCCCCGAGCCCGTGCCAGCGCCACCCCCCGTGGCGCCCCCACCGCCCCGGGTGGAGGCACCAGCCCCACCGCCAAAGCCCACCCCGCCACCGGCAGTCGTGCGCCCGGCCCCTGTCCCACCCGTCAAGCCTCCGGTGGTGGCGCCAATCCCAGCGGAGAGCGGCGTCACGCCCGCACCGCGCCGTGTTCCCGTGGGACTGGCAGCCGGCGCCGCCGCCCTGGTGCTGGCCGTTGTGCTCGTGGTGGTGGCGCTGCCGCGCCTGCGTGGCGGCGGCGAAGTGGCGGTCCCCACCCCACCCCCCGAAACGGTGGAGATGGCACGGCAGATGGCCCAGGAGGCCCTGTCCCAGCAGGGGCTCACTCCGGCGGTGCCGACCCCTGAGCCGGTGCAAGCACCGCTCCAGGTCCCGGTCGCCACACCGCCCACCTTGCGCCCCACCGCCCCCCCCACCCTCGCCACACCAAGGGTGGAACCAACGCAAGCAGCAGCCGTTCCCACCCCGGCCCCGGCGGTGGTGGCCACAGCCGCGCCCGCCCCGGCTCCAACCACGGTGCCGGTGGAGCCCACCCCGGTCCCCGTCCTCCCCACCCCGAGCCCGGCAGCGCCCCCCGCCCCCGCACCGACCCGCGCTCCAGTCGTGGCCGAACAGCCCCAGGTGCGGGAGGGCGACTTCGTGGCCCCCAGCACCGCCGGTCTCGTGCCGCCCGAGCCCATCGTGAGCCCCAAGCCCAGCTACCCACCCTTGGCAGCCCGCCAGCGCGTCGGCGGAACCGTGATCATTCAGGCCCTGGTGGACGAGACCGGGGCGGTCCGCGAGGCCAGCGTGCTGCGGGGCGTCAAACCCGACCTTGGCCTGGATGCTGCAGCGCTCTCCGCCGTGCAGCGTTGGCGGTTCAAGCCAGCGACCCTGCAGGGCGTCAAAGTGCGAACCTACTACACGGCCGTGATTCCATTTAGACCATGAACGGAGGCACCACTCATGACGGTTCTCACCGATCAGCAGCGCAAGTTCTACGAGGAGACCCTCAAGGTCACGAAGCAGGAGATTGCTGACCTCGAGAATCAGATCCAGGAAGAACTGCAGCGGGTGAAGCAGCGCATTGCCGAGCTGCAAGCAGCGCAGAAAGCGGCACGGCAGATGTACGACGCTGCGTGTCAGCGCCTCGGCATCCCCAACGACCTGGAAGAGGCCAGCGGCGAGTAGCAGGGCGCCCGGCGGCCCGTTGGTAGCAGGGGGGTGGGTCCTCGCCCTCCTCCTTGCCGCCCAGGCGGCCCCCGTCGCTGGTGTCGAGCCCCTGGTCGACCAGGTCGGGGCGGTCGTAGCGGTCGGTCCGTCAGCACGAATCGTCACCCTGGCGCCCGATGTGACGGAGCTGGTGTTTGCCCTCGGCGCCGGCGAGCGAGTGGTGGCGGTGGCACCCCACTGTGACTTCCCCGCGGCGGCTGGAGGGCGGCCCCGCGTGCAGCCGGGCGATGCCGAGTCGGTGCTGGCGGCCGCCCCAGACCTGGTCCTCGCCTCCACTGCCGGCAACGACCCCACGGTGGTGCAGCGGCTGCGCAGCGCCCGGGTGCGCGTGGCCACCCTCGACGTCACCTCCTGCGCCCGGCTCGTGGAGGCGTGTCACCTCCTGGGCGCGCTGCTCGGCCGGGAAGCCGACGCCGACACGCTTGCCGAGAGCACTGCCAGGCGCTGCGCCAGCGCTGCGCAGCGAGCGGGGCGGCTGCCCTCCCGCAGGGCCCTCTACGTGGTGTGGTGGGACCCGCTCATCGTCGCCGCTCCCGGCACCTTCCACGATGACCTGTTGCGCCTTGCCGGCCTGGTCAACCGGGCTCCAGCCGGCGCCGGTCGCTACCCACGCCTCGACCCTGAGACCCTCCTCGACCCCACCCTGGACCTGGTGGTGGCCCCGGACGAAGGCGAGAACCGCCCCCTCTTTGCCAAGCTGCTGACCAGGCCAGCCGGGTTGCGGCTAGCGCGCGGCTCGTTGCCGGTGCTCTGGGTCCCAGCCGACCCCGCCAGCCGGCCCGGCCCCCGTTTGCCCCTGGCGCTGGAGGCCCTCCTGGCTGCCCGGGAGGCCAACCCGTGACCACCCTCGGTCGCGACGCCGCGCTCGTTGCTGGGCTCCTCGCCTCGGTGCTCTGCGGCTTGGCGCTGGGCGGCCCTGCCGTGGGGCCGGCCGACGCCCTCTCGGCCCTGGCGGGTCACGCCACGCCCGAGGTGCGGACCATCGTCTTTGCCCTGCGCCTCCCCCGCCTGCTCCTGGCGCTGGGCGTCGGCGCCGCCCTGGCCCTGGCTGGGGCGGCCCTCCAGACCCTCCTCTCCAACCCGCTGGCAGACCCGTTCCTCCTGGGCGTCTCGGGGGGCGGCGCGGCGGCGGCAACGTTGGCCTACGCACTGCTCCCCGCCGCCCTCCTGGGCGCGGTGCCGCTGGCGGCGGTGCTCGGCGCCGCCGGCACCACGGCGGCCGTGTGGTGGATGGCGCGAGGGCCACTGGGGAGTTCCTCCACCCGCTTGATCCTCGCCGGGATTGCCGCCAACGCCTTCACCTCCGCCATCATCCTCGCGGTGGTCGCCACGGCGCCACCCGTCCGCCTGCCCGGGGCCCTGGCCATCACCATGGGGTCGTTTGCTGCCGCCACCCCCACTGCCGTGGTTTGGCTGGCCCCCTACCTCCTCGTCCCCACCGCCGTTCTCGCCTGGCACGCCCGGGACCTGGGGCTCCTCGCCCTGGGAGAGGAGTCCGCCGCCGCACTGGGGGTGGAGCCGGGCCCGGTGCGGCAGCGGATCTTCCTGGCCGCTGCGGCGCTCTCGGGGGGGGCCGTGGCCTTCGCCGGGGTCATCGGCTTCGTGGGCCTGGCGACCCCGCACCTGTGCCGGCTCGTGTGGGGCAACGACGTGCGCCGCTTGCTGCCCCGGGTGGCGGCAGCGGGGGCCGCCCTCACCGCCCTGGGCGACCTGGTGGCGCGTCGGGCGTTGAGCCCCGTGGAGCTGCCCGTGGGGGTCATCACCGCCCTCCTGGGCGTGCCGTTCTTCGTCGCCCTGCTGCGGAGGGCCCCGTGATCCTCCTCGAGAGCCGCAAGCTCTGCGGGGGGTACGGGGGCTCCGTTGCCGTGCGCGACGTGGACCTCGTGGTGGAGGAGGGCACCTGCACCGTCATCCTCGGCCCCAACGGCGCAGGCAAGAGCACGCTCCTGCGCTTGCTGGCAGGCATCCTCCCCCCCACCGGCGGCGAGGTGACCCTCCTCGGCCGGCCCCTCCCCTCCTGGCGGCGCAGAGAGGTGGCGCGGCGCATCGGCTACTTGCCGCAGTTCGTGGACTTCTCCTTTCCCCTCACGGTGGAGGAGGTGGTGGAACAGGGGCGGGCACCGCACCTGGGACCGTGGCGGCCGCCCGACCCCCACGACCGCGCCGCCATTCGTCGCGCCCTGGAGCGCATGGAGCTCGTACCCTTTGCCCGCCGACCGGTGCGCACGCTCTCCGGCGGCGAGCGCCAGCGCGTGCTGCTGGCGCGGGCACTCGCCACGGAACCGTTGCTGCTGCTCCTGGACGAGCCGGCCGCGGCTCTGGACGTGCGCCACCAGATGGAGCTGGTGGCGGTGGTCCAGGAGCTGCGGCGCGGTGGGACGAGCGTCGTGCTCGTGCTCCACGACTGGAACCTGGGCCTGCGCCTGGCGGACCAGGTGCTGCTCCTCCAGGGGGGGGCGGTGGTCGCTGCCGGCCGCCCCGAGGCGCTCCTGAACGAGGAGTTGTTCCGCTCCGTGTTCGGCGTCGCCGTCCGCCTCCTCGCCGCCGACCCAGGACCTCCCCACCTGGTGCCAGTGGGCGTGGCGTGAGGCACCCCTTCCTTGCCAGCGCGAGACCGCGATGCTAGGCTCCCCTCCGCCATGGTCTGGTTCAAGCGGACCGACCGCGACTCGCGCCCGACAAGCCGCCTCCCCGAGGGGCTGTGGCTGAAGTGCGAAGGCTGCCGAGAGATCCTCTACCGCAAGGACCTGGAGCGCGGCCTCTTCGTCTGCCCCCGCTGCGGCCACCACCACCGCATCTCCGCCCGCACCCGCCTGGGGCACCTGTTCGACGACGGCAAGTGGCGGGAGTTGTTCGGCTCGGTGTTCTCCACCGATCCGCTGAGCTTCGTGGACTCGAAACCGTACGCCGAGCGGCTGCGCGCCCTGCGCGAGAAGGGGGTGCGTTGCGACGCCCTCCTGGTGGGGCTCGGGAAAATCAAGGGTCGGCGCGCCATCGTGGCGGCCATGGAGTACGCCTTCATGGGGGGCTCGATGGGCTCGGCGGTGGGCGAGAAGCTCACCCGCGCCATCGAGCAGTGCCTCAAGAGCAAGCTGCCGCTCATCACCGTCGCGTGCTCGGGGGGCGCCCGCATGCAGGAGGGTGTGCTTTCCCTCATGCAGATGGCCAAGATTTCGGCGGCTCTGGCGCGCCTCCACGCTGCCGCTCTGCCCTTCCTCTCGGTGCTCACCGACCCCACCACGGGGGGGGTGACCGCCTCCTTTGCCATGCTCGGGGACCTCAACATTGCCGAACCGGGAGCCCTCATCGGCTTTGCCGGCCCGCGCGTCATCGAGCAGACCATCCGCCAGAAACTCCCAGAGGGGTTCCAGCGCTCCGAGTTCCTGCTGGAGCACGGCATGCTCGACCTCGTGGTGCCGCGCCACGAACTCAAGGAAACCCTCGCGCGATGCCTCGCGCACTTCTCCTGATGGTCGGCTCGCCCCCGTCGGCCCGCCCTCCTGGCCCCCCCAACGTCCGTGTCCGCCTCGCCACCGCTTGCCCGCAGCTGTGAAGCAATCCTGGCGCCGCGCCTGGAGCAGCGCATCCTCCCGGGGCTTGCGCGCATGCACGAGGCGTTGGCCGCCCTCCACCACCCCGAGCGGCACCTGCGCTCGGTGCTGGTCTTGGGCACCAACGGCAAGGGCTCCACAGCCGCCCTCCTCGCCAGCATCCTCCGCGCCCACGGCCTCTGCGTGGGCCTCTACACCTCGCCCCACCTCCTGCGGGTGGAGGAGCGGCTGCAGGTGGACGGAACACCCATCGCCCCGCTGCGCTTGCAGCAGCTTTTGGAGGAGCTCGAGGCGTTCCCCCGTCTCTCCTACTTCGAGACCCTCACCGTGGCAGCCATCCTCGAGTTTGCCGCGCGGGAGGTGGATGTGGCCGTGCTCGAAGCTGGCCTCGGCGGCCGTTGGGATGCCACCAACGCCTTTCCCCCCGCCATCTCCCTCCTCACCAACGTGGGGACCGACCACCAGGCGTGGCTCGGCCCCAGCCGTCTCCACATCGCCGCGGAGAAGGCCGCCGCCCTGCGCGGGGTAGAGGCCATCGTGGGTGAGTGGGACGGGGAGGTGGAGGGGGTCATCCGCAGCGAAGCCACCGCACCCCTCACCCTGGCCAGCGACTGGGCGGAGGTGGCAGCGTCCGACGACGCGAGGGGCGAGGGAACCGTGCGTTTTGCCGTGGCGGGAGCCAGGGGCGCGGCGCACCTGCCCCTCGCTGGCGCCCACCAGCGGGCCAACCTCTGCCTCGCCCTGGCCGGGGCCGCGGCGCTGGCCCGACACGCCCTCGTCCCGCCGCTGCAAGCGCCCCGGATCGCCCAGGGGATCGAGGCGGTACGTTGGCCAGGCCGCTGGGACCGCCGCCCCTTCCGCGCCGGCACGCTCATCCTGGACGGGGCCCACAACCGCGAGGCCATTGCTGCCGTGGCCGCCCAGCTGCAGCGCACCACCCGGGGCGAGGTGGACCTGCTCTTCTCCTGCCTCTCGGACAAACCCCTGGCCGCCATGGCCGCCACCTTGCGGCCGCTGGTGCGTCGCGTCCTCGTGGCCCCTCTCGACAGCCCTCGCGCCACGCCCGTTGCTGCCCTGGCCGAGGCCTTTCCGGGGTGCCGCGTGGCCTCCAGCGTGGCCCAGGCGCTCGCATCCCTCCCCCCCGGCACCACCACCCTGGTGACCGGCTCGCTGCGGCTGGTGGGCGAGGTGTTGTCCCACGTGGAGGCGAGCGATGCGTGAGCTTTCGGTGCTGGACCGGACCCACTTGGAGCGCCTCGAGAAGCGCCGGCTGGCCCTCTTCGGTTTCCCCTCCAGCGAGGCGACCCGCCGCTTGCCGGTGGCGGAGGAGGGCCGGCACTTCGACTACCGAACCGCCTTCCAGCGCGATCGGGACCGCATCCTCCACTCGCGGGCGTTCCGTCGCCTCAAGCACAAGACCCAAGTCTACGTGCCCTTTGCCGGCGACCACCCGCGCACCCGCCTCACCCACACCCTGGAGGTGGCGCAGATCTCCCGCACCATGGCGCGCGCCCTCGGCCTCAACGAGGATCTGGTCGAGGCCATCGCCCTCGCCCACGACCTGGGCCACACCCCCTTCGGGCACTCGGGGGAAAAGACCCTGGCGCGGATCCTGGCTGGCGAGGAGCCAGCCTGTCCCCTCCCCGAGGGGGTGGTGCGGCAGGTGGGGAGCTTCAAGCACAACTACCAGTCGGTGCGGGTGGTGGATCTCCTGGAGCGGCGCTACGACCACCCCGGCCTCAACCTCACCGATCAGGTCCGCGAGGGGATCCTCAAACACACCGGCTGGCGGCGGAGCTTCCCCTTCCCCCTGCCCACCACCGATGGCCTGCGCCTCGGGCTCTCCTGCCACCTGGAGGGGCAGGTGGTCGCCCTGGCTGACGAGATTGCGCAGCAGACCCACGACCTGGAGGACGGGCTCGCCGCCGAGGCGGTTTCCCTGGCGGAGATCGAACGCCTCGAGGCTGCCGCTGCCGTCATTGCACGGGCGGGCGAGAGTTACCGTGGCGAGCGGCGCAGCTTCCAGCGGGCAGCCATCCTCCAGCGCGGCCTCATCCACCTCTTCGTCACCGACGCCCTGACCCACACCGTGCGCAACCTGAGCCGTTTCCTCTCCCGGCACGACATTGGCGACCGCAGGGGGTGGCTCGGAGCCTGCGAACGCCTCCCCGCCACCACCGTGAGCTTCTCCCCCCGCGTCGGCGAGCTGTTTGCGGAACTGAAGGGGTTCATCTACCGCTTCATCATCAACCACCAGGAGGTCAACCGCCAGGATCACCGGGCACGGCTCGTGGTCACCGGGCTGTTCCAGGCGTACTACGAGAACCCCCTCAACCTCCCCACCTACGTCCTGCTGCGGTTCCACGAGGAGACCGGTCGCCCGTACCTGCGCGACCTGCCCATTGCCCGCACCGCCGAGGAGGTGAAAACCTTCTACCACGGCGAGGCGCGCTTCGTGCGCCTGGTTGTGGACCACCTGGCGGGGATGAGCGACAGCTACGCGCTGTCCGAGTACGAGGCGTTGTACTATCCCCACACCGCCCGGCCGGGGGGCACGGGCGGGAGGGGTTGACGTGCGCATTGCCATCGCCAACGACCACGCCGGCCACGACCTCAAGGTGGCGCTGGCGGCCCGGGCGCAGGCCCTGGGGCACACGGTGGTGGACCTGGGCCCGGCAGAGGCGGGGCCGGTGGACTACCCCATTTACGCCCACCGGGTGGCCCGCCAGGTGGCCACGGGTGCTGTGGACCGGGGGGTGCTCGTCTGCGGCACCGGTATTGGCATGTCCATAGCCGCCAACCGCCACCGGGGGGTACGCGCGGCGCTGTGCCACGACGCTTTCACCGCCGAGGCAGCGCGGCGGCACAACGATGCCAACGTTCTCTGTCTGGGGGGGCGGACCACGGCTGTGGCCGTGGCCTTGCAGATCCTCGACATCTTCCTGGCCACTGACTTCGAGGGTGGCCGGCACGAGCGGCGGGTCCAGCGGATCGAAACGGAGGAGGAGCCATGAACGCTACACCGGGGGATCGGTTCTTTTCGGCCCTGGAGGCCACGGTGCGGGAGGTAGACCCGCAGATCGCCGAGGCGCTCCTTGGCGAGCGGCAGCGCATCGATCGCGGCTTGGAACTCATCGCCAGCGAGAACTTCGTCTCCCCTGCCGTGCTTGCGGCCATGGGCTCGGTGATGACCAACAAGTACGCCGAGGGGTACCCGGGGAAGCGCTACTACGGCGGGTGCGAGTTCGTGGACGTGGCGGAGGAGCTGGCCCGGGAACGGGCAAAGCAACTGTTCCACTGCGACCACGTGAACGTGCAGCCCCACTCGGGCGCCCAGGCCAACATGGCGGTGTACTTGGCCACCTGCCAGCCTGGCGATGTGGTCTTTGGCATGGACCTCTCCCACGGCGGCCACCTCACCCACGGCCACCCCCTCAACTACTCGGGCAAGACCTTCCAGATCCACCCCTACCTGGTGCGGCGCGACACGGAAACCATCGACTACGACGCCCTGCGCGACATGGCCCGGCAGTACCGCCCCAAGCTCATCGTCTGCGGCGCCTCCGCCTACCCGCGCATCATCGACTTCGAGACCATCGCCGCCATCGCCCACGAGGTAGGTGCCCTGGTGATGGCGGACATTGCCCACATTGCCGGCATGGTGGCAGTGGGGCTGCACCCCTCGCCGGTGCCCCACTGCGAGTTCGTCACCACCACCACCCACAAGACGCTGCGCGGCCCGCGCGGCGGCATGGTGATGTGCCAGGCCCCCTTTGCCGAGGCGCTGGACAAGGCGGTCTTTCCAGGCGTCCAGGGGGGGCCGCTCATGCACATCATTGCCGCCAAGGCCGTGGCCTTTGCCGAGGCGCTCACCCCGGCGTACCGCAGCTACATCCAGCAGGTCCTCACCAACGCCCGGGTGCTCTGCGAGAGCCTCATGGAGCTGGGCTGGAGGATGGTCTCGGGGGGCACCGACAACCACCTCATGCTCATCAACCTGGGGGCCGACGGCATCTCCGGCAAGAAGGCCGAGGAGCGGCTGGGTTTGGCGGGTATCACCGTGAACAAGAACACGGTCCCCTTCGACACCCGCAAGCCCTACATCGGCTCAGGGATTCGCATTGGCACCCCGGCCGTCACCTCGCGGGGGATGGGGCCCGACGAGATGCGGCGCATTGCCAGCCTCATCGACCGGGTGCTGCGCAGCGAAGACGAGGCGGTGTGGGCCGAGGTGAAGCAGCAGGTCCTGGAACTGACCCGAGCGTTCCCCATCTACGGGAGCTGTTAGCCCGCAGGGCTCCCCAGCCGCCGAGCTCAGCGGAGTCGCACGAAACCGCGGGCGACGAGATCCTGCAAGCACTGCAGCGCGTGTTCCTGGGCCACCGGGCAGAGGCGCACGATGGCGCGCACCGTCCAGCTCCCGTTGATGCGAGAGAGGATGAACCCCTCCAGGGGCTCCAGTCGCTCGGGCTTGGGGGCGTCGGGGCCGCTCACCAGCTCCGGCACCGCGTCCAGGAGCTCGCTCGCTGCTCTCCTGGGCTTGGCAGGGGGGCCGGACGAGCGGGCCAAGGCGCGGTTAGCCGTGCGGTTCAACGGATCCACCACCAGCACCGCCTCGAAGGCGCGGCGGGCGTCCTCCACCCGCCCATCCGCCAGAGCGCTCTCGCCGTCCTTGAGGAGCCTGGCCACGGCCCCGGAGCGGTCCACGTCCTCCTCCACCGCCGTCGCCCCTCGCACCGCCAGGTGGCCTACCTCCACCAGATTGCACAGCACCGACCCCACCTCGAACTCCGAGCGGTGCAGGGCCCCGGCAATGGCAGCGAACGTCTTGCCGGCGGCTGCCAGTTTCCACACCTGCCGCGCCAGCCCCTCCACGGCCGGCTCCTCCCCGGCCGTGAACACCGTGGTGCTGGAGGGGATGATGCGCCGTACCCGCTGCCACTCGTCGGCCCGCCGTCCCCCCTCCAGGATCAACGACACCAGGTCCAGCGACAGGTGGATGGCGTAGGGGGGAGGCGGTTCGTCCGCAGCAAAGTGAAAGGTGCCGTCGGGCCAGAGGAAGACGTCGTAGCACGACTCCTCCGCCTTCTCGCACAGCGCCTGCACCAGGTCGTCCTCGCGGAGCGCACCCTCCGCCACCAACAGCTCCCCCAGCGGGCGCCCCGTCGTTTCCTGGCGCTGCAGCGCTGCAAAGAGCTGCTCCTCCGAAACGAGGCCCCGCCGCAGCAGGTAGTGGCCCAGGTACTCGCGGGGATCGTTGGAGGCCACCGAGAACAGCTTGCCCTCCTGGAAGGCAAGCTGCTTGCGCACCGCCCGCCGGCGCAGGTGGAGCGTACCGGTCTGTCGGCCCCGACCGACGAAATCCAGAATCTCAGCCAGATGGATCGTCCGGAGGTCACCGCGGAGACTCATCCCCACACCCGCCCGCGCCGGCACGACCCCTGCCCACCGTACCCAGCGCGCCCTTCAAGACTAGCACGCCAACCAGCCGCTCCTCTCTGGCCCACGGCGCAGCAAAACGCCCGCCCTGCGGGGGACGCAGGCGCACCGTGGCCCACTTCCGACCGCTGGGGCCAGGCAGCGAGGGCGGGCGCGCCGAGCTCACCGCCCCGAGCGCAGCCAGCGGCGAACACGCAGCGCATCGCGGAGCATGGCGAACCCGTGGGAGAGGGTGTGCACGCGCGAATCGTCCACGTGCACCCAGCGCACCGGCACCTCGCGCACCGGCACACCCCGCCGCTCCAGCCGCGCTAGTAGCTCCACATCGTAGGCAAAGCCGTCCAGCCGCAGCTCGCTGGCCACCTGGCGCGCCAGCTCCCCCTCCAGGAGCTTGAACCCACACTGGGTGTCCTTGAGCCTCGTGAGGCCCAACAGCCGCAGGGCCGCGTTGAACAGTCGGCCTAAGAGATCGCGGGGGAACGGCTGCCGGCGTTGGATGAGCTCCCGCCGCAACCCCCGGGATCCCACCGCCACTGGGGCTCCTGCTGCTTCGAGGGTAGCTAGCTCCTCGATCGGTGTGGCGAGATCGGCATCGGACAGCAGCACCCAGCGGCCACGGCTCGCTGCCAAGCCGTGGCGAACCGCTGCCCCCTTGCCCTGGTTGCGTTCGAGTTGCAGCAGGCGCACCGCAATGCCCGGCGGCGCTACGAACCGTTCCACCGTGGCTGCCGTGGCGTCCTGGGAGCCGTCGTCCACCACCAGGATCTCGGCGCCGCCAGCAAACTGACGCCCCCACAGGTACGCCGCCACCCGCTCCAGCGTCCTGGGTAGTCGGAGCGCCTCGTTGTACGCGGGGATGAGCACAGTGAGGTACGGTCGGTGGGCTTCGGCCATCCGCCCAAATGGTATACTTTCGCTGGTAACCGCGCACCTGGCAACGACGGGGGATCGGGAGGTGGGTATGGCGCGGATCTTTTGGGAGTACAAGATCCTCAACATCCGCTCGGAGAACTACCGGCTGGATCCAACGTACGAGCCGCAGCTCAACCGGCTGGGCGAGGATGGGTGGGAGCTGGTGGGGATCACTGCCATCAACTTCAAGACCGGCGCTACCGACCACATTGGCATGGTCTTCAAGCGGCCGCGGACCGAGCCCTCCGGATAACCGGCCCGCCCGCCAGGCGCTCCACTGCCCGCCGACCCCTGCCGCCCACAATCACCGGCAGGCCGAGGAGGGGCAGAGACGCGGCCCAGGCGGCCCACAGGCCAAAACTGCGCGGCAGCGTGGCGGGGACCGAGAAGTTGAGGGTCGCGAGGAGCATCCCCGGCGTGCCTCGCCAGCCAAAGAGGCAAGTGACGGCCAGGATGGTGGCCACTTCCCCACCCAGCAAGCCCGCCGCCGCAAGCTGCAGTGGCTTGAGCTGCGCCCCGCACAGGGCAGCCAGCGCCCACCCACCACCCACCAGGCTCGCCAGGATGCCCGCATCCGCCGCCGCCGCCAGCAGCAACCAGCCCGCTCCAGCCGGCGGGGGCGGGCGGTTTTCCGGGAACGGGTCGTCGGCTCGTGGCGCCACGGGGGGAGCCGGCTCCACCTCCCACACCAGCGGCACGTCCAGCTGCTCGGGAACCCGCCGATCCGTTGGCATCACTCCAGAGGGCGCATCTCAATGCTGGCGACGAAGATCTGGTAGCGCGGATCCACGGGCCGGGAGCGGTAGGTGGCCGCGAACTCCTTGAGGCGCACCGCCTCGGGATCGTCCCCGCGCGCGGTCAACTCCTGCAGCAGTGCGTAGGCTGACGCCACCTGGTACTTGCGCAGCTGTGCCACGGCCAGGTCGAAGGTGGCTGCCGTCCACAGCCGCTGCCCCTCCGCATCGCCCGGGAGCGCGGAGAGGAGCGAGGCAGCGTGGGTCCGCACCCGCTCGTAGTCGCGGGCAGAAACCGCCTCGGCCAGGGCGGGCAAGACGGGGTGCACCGCCGTGATCTCCGCCCGCAGAGCCTCCAGCTCCTTGTCGCCTGGCACCTTGGCCAGCCCCTGCCGGATGGACAGGAGCGCCTGGACTCGCCGCCCTTCCGCCAGCGCCTGTCGCGCCACTTTCGCCTCGTCAGGGGTGGTGGCCGTCTTGGCCGATCGCAGCTGGCGCTGGTACTCCAGCAGCCGCTGGCGCACCTGGTTTGCAGCCTCCCCCTCCACCTCCAGGCTCTGCAGCAGCGTGACTGCCTGCTGGAATTGCCCCTGACCGGCCAGCTTCTCCGCCTCCGCAAGACCGGCCTGAATGTCGCTCTCGGCACTCCCGAACAGCTTGCCCCGCAGCACGAGCCCCACCGCCAGGAGGAGCACCAGGGCACCCGCCACGGCAGCCACCAGGGGCAGGGGGAGACCTGCCAGGCGAGGTGCAGCCGGTCGCGCTGGCGCGGGGCGGGGCGCAGCGACCGCCGCTGCCGCCGGTGTGGTCACCGGCACGCTTCCGGAGATGGGCGTCTTGGCGGGAACGAAGTCGTCCCGGAACAGATCCTCCTCGCCCACCTCCAGCGACGGCATGGGCGGCGGGGGGGGTGCAGCCGGGGTTTCGAGACGCTGCAACAGGTCGTGGGCGTCCAGGTGCTGCGGCTGCAGCTCCAGCACCTCCTGGCACAAGCGCCTCGCCTCGTCCAACCGTCCCTGTTCGAAGGCATCCCGCGCTTCGAAGAAGCGGTGCTCGGCCAGCCGTTCCACCTCCTCGCGTCGCCGTCTCGCCTCCTCGATGCGCTGCCCCGCCTCCTCGTGGTGGGGATCGATCAGGTAGATCCGCGACCAGGTGTCGATGGCCGCAGCAAAGTCCCCGTGTTCGAACGCCTCTTGGCCCTGCTGGAGCAACGCAGCGATGCGCTCGTCGGAGCGTGCCGGTGCCTCCGCCTCTTCGGCGGCCGAAAAGACGAACTCGCTAGCTGCCGCCTCGAACCCGGCGCTCCCCGCGACTGCCCCACCCTGTCGCACCTCCTGGGAGGGGGACGGCAGTGCCTCCGTTGCCGCCTGCACTGGAGCTGCTCCACCCGCCGCCGTGCCAGGCGCCGCGCCGGCAGCCCCGGGTCCTGCCTCGCCAGACCGCACGCTGAACTCGAAGTCGGGGTGGCGCTCCCCTTCCCGAGCCAGGCGCTCGGCAGCTTCCCGCAGCTCGGCGAGCTCAGGGTGGCTCGGATCCAGCCGTTCCGCAGCCTCCAGGAAGCTGTGCGCCGCATCCGCCATCCCCACCTCGAGGGCCTGCCGGGCGCGCTGTAGGTACCCTTGCGCCTCGGTGGTCGCCCGCCCCCGCTGCTGCGCCTCGGCCAGGAGCGTCCGGGCCTCGGCAAGACCCGGCAGCTCGCGCAGCAGTTCCTGGAGGATCACCACGGCCGCCTGGAAGTCGCGGGCCGCCATGGCTCCACGTGCCTTCGCGAGGTACTCCTCGGGTCGGATTGCCGCCCCTGCCGTGACCTGACCCAGCAACTCGCCCAGGTCCACAGGAGCCCCGGAAGCAACGGCGGAGGAGAGCCGCTGGGCGGGTACGAACGCCGGGTCGATCTCGAGGATCGAGCGGAGGATGGTGCGGCACTCCTCCGCGTGGCCCTCCCGGTACAGCCGAACGGCCTCGCCAAAGGCAGTCATGATGCGTTGCTGCACGACGGGATCGAGCGCTCGGTCACCCGGGTACGACATCGGTTGATGCTAGCGTGCCGGGGGCGAGCGGTCAACGCTCCCCGCCGGGGTGGAGGGAACCCCGGGGGGCGGAGCGCTCAAGGGAACGCGCAACACCGCCCGCACCCCGGTGGGGTGGTTTGGCTCCAGGCGCACCGTCCCTCCGTGATCGGTGAGGATCCGCTGCACCACGGCAAGCCCCACGCCACTGCCCCGGCCCTTGCTGGAGAAGAACGGCTGGAAGAGCAGCTCCGGGTCGTCCACGCTGAGCCCCGGCCCCGAGTCCGCCACCTCCACCACGGCCGTGTCGCCGTCGCGCTGGACCCGCACCACCACCTCGCTGCCGGGGGGGGAGGCCTCGAAGGCGTTGTCGAGGATGTTGGCCAGCGCTTGCCGGAACTGCTCCGGGTCCAGGAGCACCTCGCCCAACTCCTCCGCCTCCACCCGCAACGACACGCCTTCCTTCACCCCGAAGTAGAGCGCCGCCACCTTCTGCACCAGGTCGTTGATGGCCACCGGTCGGCGGGCGAGGGGCGGCAGCTTGGCGTAGAGGGAAAAGGCGTCCACCATCTACTGCATCGCCTGGACGTGCTCCACGATGGCCTGGCACCCCTGTTCCACCACCTCTGAGAGGGGGTCGGCGCTGCGGCTGGCGTGACGGGCAATGCGATCGGCGGCCAGGCGGATCGGCGTGAGCGGGTTCTTGATCTGGTGGGCGATCCGCCGCGCCACCTCGCTCCAGGCCGCCTGGCGCTGCGCCCGTTGGAGCTGGGTCAGGTCCTCCAGCGCCACCACCCAGCCGCGCGGCAGCCCCTCAGGGCCCAGGGGAACCACCGTCACCTCCAGCGCCCGCGCCAGACCACCGGGGTACACCGTGAGCGACCCGCGTACCGGTGCCTCGGCGCTGCGAATGGTGGCCGCAAGGTTGCCAAGTCCCGCCTCCTCCAGCGCGTGCAGGGGTACGCCCGGCCCCACCAGTTCGGGCATCCCCAGCAGGGCTGCTGCCGCGGGGTTGCCGTGCACCGTGGTCCGCCCCTGGTACAGCTCCAGCACACCGGTGCGGATAGCTCCCAGCACCGTATCGAGCCGCCGCACCGTGTTGCGCAGCTCGTCTTCCTTCTCGCGCAGCCGCCGCACCATGGAGTTGAAGGAATCCACCAGCAGCCCCACCTCGTCCTGGGCGGG
>JACADV010000079.1 GCA_013388425.1 Thermoanaerobaculaceae bacterium
CGCCTCGCCCGCTGGCTGCGGCTGGCCGGCTTCGACACCCGCTTCGACCCGGCGGCCACGGACCAGGAGTTGGCCGCCGCGTGCCGTGCCGAAGGGCGGTGGCTGCTCACCCGCGACCGACGGCTCGCGAGTCTGGCCGGGCCGCGCGTGCTCCTGCTGCGGGCTGGGAGCTGGCCCGAACAATTCGTGGAGCTCGGCACCCGACTGCCCCTCGTGTCGCAGCGAGAGCGGTGGTTGTCGCGCTGCCCCCGCTGCAACACCCCCCTGCGGGCAGCAACGCGCGAGGGCGTGTCGCTGCGGGTGCCTCCCTACGTGGCGGCCCACGCCGCGCAGTTCCGGGAGTGCCCGGGGTGCGGTCAGGTGTACTGGGAGGGCACCCACGTGGCACGGATCCACCAGCGGCTGGCAGCCCTGCTGCCCCGAGCAGGGACCTCAGGGCGCTGCGAGGAGGAGGGCGACCGCTGAACCGCCGCCGGCAAGGCCGGCCACCAGGGCGGTGGCGGGTCGGGCGGTGGGCAGGTGGAAACTGCGCGAGGCAAGGTGTGGGGGGAGGGACCAGCGGGGGCGGAGCTGGCCGGCGAGCAGCAGGGTGGCCACCAGGGCGCGCAGGGAGGAAGCAAAGGCGCCGTCCCCCATCCGCTCGGTGATGGAGATGGCGGCGGGGCGCGGCGTCGCAAACAACCCCTCCACCAGGGCAATCTCCAGCTCGTCGAGGGCGGGGAGGCCGTTGGCCAGGCTCACGTAAACGTCCACATCCCGAGGCGCTACTCCCGCCGTGGCGAGAGCCTGGCGGCAGGCGGCATCCAGCGCGCTGACCGTGGTGGGATAGGTGTGGGTAGGGGTGGGGGACCCGGCGCTGCCCCACCCGGCGAGCCACGCCAGCGGGGGTGGGGCAGGTTCGGCGGCAAGGACCAGGGTGGCGGCCCCCTCCGCAAGGATCATCCCGGTTGCGCCCGGCCGGCGCAGCACCCGGAGACGGTCGTAACTTTCGGCGTTGAGCCACTGAGCCTCGTCGACGCCGCAGGCCAGCACAGCCTCGGCACGGCGGCGCGAGAGGAGACGGGCGGCCTGGGAGAGGACACGCAGCCCCCCCACCTGCTTCTCGAAGAAGGTGAGGTTGGGGCCCCCCAGCTTCTCGAGGATGGCCAGTTGACTGGCCGGGGCGTTGGCCACGGTGGAGGGGAACTGGGCCGGCGGTGCCTCCTCGGGCCCGGCAAGAAAGATGGCCGAGAGCACCTCCACGAGCGCCTGGGTGCCGGCGTTCCAGGTGGCGGCGCAGACCCCCACCCGCTCGCCCGGCCAGGGCAGGGGTGCGGGGAGCGACGCCAGCGCCTCACGGGCAGCCACGGCAAGGAGACCGGCGGCGCGGTCGAGCCGCCGGGCTACGAGGGGTGGGATGTGGTGCTTGGCTGCAAAGCCGGGGGGGCGGGCCACGGGCAGCGGTGGGCTCGAGTCATCGTCGAAGCCAAGTCGGGGCTGCCACTGGGGGTCTTCGAGCGCCTCCACGAGCGCGGGGATACCCACGCCGGCAGGGGTGACGGCGCCCACGGCAGCAATGGGCCAGCGCTCCCTCATGGCACCGCCCCGATGACGATGGCAGCGGAGTTGCCGCCAAAGGCGAAGGAGCAGGAGAGGGCGTGACGTACCGTGACCTGCCGACCCACCCCCGGCACGGCATCGATGGGGCAGGCCGGGTCCGCCTCGGCAAACCCCACCGTGGGCGGTACCACCTGCCGCGCCACCGCAAGCACCGTGAGGGCCGCCTCGATGCCACCCGCACCGCACAGGCAGTGGCCCAGGGCCCCCTTCACCGATGACACGGGGATTGCCGCCAGGCGCTCCCCGAACACCCGCTGGTAGGCGGCGCACTCGGCCGCGTCGTTTTGTTCGGTGGCGGTGCCGTGGGCGTTGATGTAGTCAATGGCCTCCACCGCGACACCAGCATCGGCAAGGGCGCTGCGCAGCGTGCGTTCCCAAGCTGCTCCCGAGGGCTCCGGCTGGGTCATGTGGAAGGCGTCGTTGGTCATGCCCAGGCCGCGGATGACGGCGTAGGGGCGTGCGTGGCGTGCGGCCGCGTGCTGGCTGTCTTCGATCACCAACACCCCAGCCCCCTCGCCAATGTTGAGCCCGTGGCGGCGTCGGTCGAAGGGTTTGCAGGGCTCGGGGTCGGTGGCGCGCAGGGAGTTGAAGCCAGCGAAGGTCAGCCGGCACAGGGCATCGCTGCCGCCGGCCAGCGCCACGGCAACCTCGCCGTCCCGCACCATCTCGGCGGCGAGGCCCACGGCAATGGTGGAGGAGGAGCAGGCGGTGGTCACGGTGAGACGCGGACCGCGCACCCAGAAGACCTCGGCGACGCGGTCGGTGGGGGCATCCTGCGGCACTTCGATGAACTCGCGCAGACCCCGCACCCTGCGCCCGTGGAGGAGGCGCCGCCGGGCGTAACCCTCCGCTTCGAACAGCCCGGCCGCCCCGCCCGAGAGGACGAGCGCCGCTCCGGCCACGACCTCGCTGCCCAAGAGGCCAGCGTCGCTCAGGGCCTCGGTGGTGGCCGCCACGGCAAAGCGGCTGGCGCGGGACATGCGGCGCAGGTGGGGTGGCAAGGGGGGGAGGGGGAGCGAGGCGGCGTCCACCTCGGCAGCAATGGACGTCCGGTAGGCGCGGGTGTCGAAGAGCGACAGCGGCCCGATGCCGCTCTCACCGGCCACCAGCCGCCGCCATGTGGTTTCTCGATCCGTGCCCAGCGCCGTGACAAGTCCGACGCCGGTGACCCACGCCTCGCCCATGCCGGCGCAGTATAGCGGCAAGTCGAGCCGCGAACCACCGGTTCTTGGGTGAGCGACGGTGCGCCCTTGACGCGAGCTCGCGCTGCCGATACCCTCGCTGGACGGGCCTGCAGACGAAAGGAGAGAGTGTGATGCTCAAGCAATTCAAGGAATTCGCCCTCCGCGGCAACGTCCTCGACATGGCGGTGGGCATCATCATTGGCGCAGCCTTCGGGCGGATCGTCAGCTCGTTTGTGAACGATCTGCTCCTGCCACCGCTGTCGCTCGTGGCTGGCAAGGTGGATTTCTCCAACCTCTTCATCACCCTCGCCGGCGACAAGGCCACCTCCCTCGCCGCGGCTCGGGCCGCCGGGGCGGTGACGCTGAACTACGGCCTGTTCGTGGCAGCGGTGGTGGACTTCCTGCTCGTGGCCCTGGCCGTCTTCCTCCTGGTCAAGCAGGTGAACCGGTGGACGCCGAAGCCAGCGCCTGCGCCAGCCCCCACTTCGCGGGAGTGCCCGTACTGCCTCATGATCATCCCGGCTGCTGCGTCTCGTTGCCCGCACTGTACCTCGCAGCTCCCCGGCTGACCGGCGGTCAGCAGGTCGAGACGGTCTCACTGGGAGGCCCAAGGTGTTGGCGCTCACGCGGTTGCTGAAGCACGTCAACCTTCCCGCGCGCTGGCCGTCTCAACGTGCCATGGGAACTCTGGGAGCACCGCAGGTGCGTGGCGGGGGGTGCCGATGAACCGTTGGTTTTGGCCGGGTCGCGAAGACAGGGTGCGCCTTCCCGCCGGCCTGGCCCTGGCCCTCCTGGCGGCACTGGGGGGTGGGGGGCGGTGGGGTGAGGCCCAGACGCGGGTGGAGCGCAACGTGGTCTACGCGGTGGTGAACGGAGTGCCGCTGGCCCTCGACCTCTACTTCCCCGACCGCGGGACGCCCCCCCTGCCCGTGGCCATGTACGTGCACGGCGGTGCCTGGATGCAGGGCGACAAGTCGGAGGGAGCCCGTTTGACCGATGTGCCGGAGCTGCTGGGGCGGGGGTACCTGGTGGTGTCGGTGAACTACCGGCTTGCGCCGGCAGCGCGGTGGCCAGCGCAGATTGAGGACGTAAAGGCGGCCGTGCGGTTCCTGCGGGCAAGCGCGGAGCGGTTTGGCCTTGACCCTGAGCGGATTGGCGCCTGGGGGTCCAGCGCGGGGGGGCATCTGGTGGCGATGCTGGGTGTGGCCGACGCCTCGGCCGGTTTCGATGGCTCGGGCGGCAACACCGGGGTGTCGAGTCGCGTCCGGGCCGTGGCGGATCTCTTCGGGCCAACGGACCTCACGCAACCAGGAGTTGCCACCAGTAGCGCGGTGCTGGCGCTCCTGGGTCCTGCCCCCACGACGGCGGCACTGGCCGCTGCCAGTCCGGTCACTTACGTTACCCCCGACGATCCGCCCTTCCTCATCCTCCACGGCGATCAGGACACGGCGGTGCCGCTCTCCCAGTCGGTGATCCTCCACGAGGCGCTCCTGGCGGCCGGGGTACCCGCCACGCTGGTGGTGGTGAGGAACGCGGGGCACGGCTTCAAGCCGGTGGGCGGGAACCCCCAGCCGAGCCGAGAGGAGTTGTCGCGGATGATCGCCGACTTCTTCGATGGCACGGTCAAGCCGGTGTCGCCCCGCGGCACGCTGCGCCGCCGCCTGGACCGGCGGCCGTGAGGGCCGGGGGACGAGCGTGCGCCGCCAGTGGATGGATGTCACGCAGCCGCTCGGGCCGGAGACGGTGGTCTGGCCAGGCGATCCACCAGTGGTGCTGGAGCGTTTCTCGGACCAGCTGCGGGGCGAGGTGTGGACGGCGAGCCGTCTCGCCACCAGCGTGCACGCGGGCACGCACGTGGATGCTCCCCGTCACTACTTTGCAAGCGGTGCCGGGGTCGAGACGATGCCGCCGTGGGTGTGCGTGGGCCGAGCTCGAGTGCTCCACATGATCGCCCCTCCCCCCTGGCCTGCGGCGGTGTTTTTGGCGCAGCGGATCGGGAGGGGACAGCGTTTGCTCCTGCGCACACGAAGCGGCGGCACGGCTTCCCCGCCCCCCTCGGTGGGTGCCCTCTCCCTGGAGGCGGCAAGGTTCCTGGCTGCTCGCCGCATTGCCCTGGTGGGGATCGACGCCCCCTCCATTGGACCTCAAGGGGAGGTGGGAGACGAAGTGCACCGCGTGCTTTTGAGTGCTGGCATCTGGATCGTGGAGGGGCTCGACCTCGCCGGGGTGCCGGCAGGGGGGTGCGATCTCGTGTGCGCCCCCTTGCGTCTGCCTGGCGCGGACGGGGCCCCAGCCCGGGTGCTGGTGCGACCTCGCTCCCCGCGGCGGCGCTGAGGCCGCTGGCCTCACCCCCGCTGCAGCAGGCCCGCAACCACGGCGCCCCACGCGGCTGCCAGGTTGACCGGGTGGTAACCGCCACCGCCCAGGGCGAGGACACGGCCGCTGCAGTGGCGCTCGGCGAGGCGGCACAGGGAGGCGGTGGCGAGCGCGTGACAGGCGGGGGAGTAGGCCAGATGGGTGAGGGGATCGCCGGCAAGGCCGTCGGCGCCGCACTGGAAGATCACGAATTCAGGCGGAAACGCCTCCAAGTGTGCCTCCACCTGCGCCCAGGCAGCCTGGAACTCCCCGTCCCCCGAGCCGGGGGCAAGCGGCAGGTTGAGCTTGGTCCCCGCCGCAGCCCCGCGGCCCGTGTCCTCGGCGAATCCGGTGCCGGGGAAGAGGTACCGCCCGTCCTCGTGGATGTCGGCAACGATGACGGCCGGATCCTCCTCGAAGGCAAAGAACACGCCGTCGCCGTGGTGGGCGTCGATGTCCACGTAGGCGATGCGCTCCACCCTCCAGCGCTGCCGCAGCACCTGGATGGCGAGGCAGCAGTCGTTGAAGACGCAAAAGCCACTGGCAGCCCCGCGGTGGGCGTGGTGGAGACCAGCCACGGGGACGAAGGCGCGCTCCACCCGGCCCGCCATGATGGCCGCCAGCGCGCCCAGGGTGGCGCCCACCACCGTGGCAGCCGCCTCGAAGACACCGGGAAACACCGGGGTGTCACCGGCGTCCAGGAAACCTGTGCCACGCCGGGAAGCCTCCATCACGAAGGCGACGTAGGAGGGATCGTGGAAGAGCTCGAGTTCCGCTCGCGACGCCGTGGCTGCAGGCAGCGGCACGACCCGTTCGCGCAGACCAGCCTGGTCGAGGCCTTTTTCGAAGGCGTGCAGGCGCTCGGGGCCGAAGGGGTGGCCGTGGGGGAAGCCGTACCGCGCCAGGAGCTCGCTCAGTACGACACCAACGGTGGCTTGGGGCACTGCTGTCTCCTCCGCCGGCACCCCGCAGCACGAGGCTACTGGCAAGCTCGCCAACTGCCGGCGCTGCCAGCAGGGTAAACTCAAAACCAGCGGGTGTCACTGGCCGGGTGGGGGGAGGCGAGGGGAGAGGGGGCGAGGGGAATGGCTGGGTCGGTGAGCAGCTTTGCCAAGGGGGGTGTTCCATGCGCATTTTCGTTACCGGTGCCACGGGCTACATTGGGCAAGCGGTTGCAGCAGCCCTCGCGCGCGCGGGCCACCAGGTAGCTGGACTCGTGCGCTCCGAGGGCAAGGCCTCGCAGTTGGAGGCCCTGGAGGTGAGGCCGGTGTTCGGCTCCATGGCCGATCCCGAGAGTTACCGACGGGTGGCCGAGGCGAGCGAAGTGCTGGTGCACTGCGCCGCAGAACTGTCGGCGAGGCAGTGGGAGCTGGATCGGCGCACGGTGGAGGGGCTGCTGGAGGCGGCCCGGGCGGCCGCCAAGCCGCGGCTCTTCGTGTACACCTCCGGGGTGTGGGTGTACGGCGACACGGGTGGGGCGCTGGTGGACGAGACGAGCCCCCTTGCCCCACCGCCGCTGGTGGCGGCGCGGGTGGAGATCGAAGAGGTGGTGCAAGCGGCCAACAGCGGCAGGGTGCGCACCACCGTGCTGCGCCCCGGTTGCGTGTACGGCGGGCGTGGCGGGCTCACCGCCACCTGGTTCGACTCGGCGCTGCGAGAGGGGGCCGCTCGCATTGTGGGCGATGGGTTTTACCGCTGGGCCATGGTGCACGTGGAGGACTTGGCGGAAGCGTACGTGCGGGCCATCGAGTGGCCCACGGGGGGCGAGGTGTTCAACATCACCGACCGCAGCCGCTTTACCGTGCGGGAGTGCGCCGAGGCGGCAAGTCGCGCGGCCGGTGCCGATGGGCGGGTCGTTGCCACCCCTGTTGCGGAAGCTCGGCAGAGCTTGGGGGGGTTCGCGGACTGCCTCACCCTCGACCAGCACGTGGACGCGCGCAAGGCAGTGCGGATGTTGGGTTGGCAGCCGCGCCACGGCGGCTTCGTGGACGGGGCCGAGACCTACTTCCGAGCGTGGAAAGCGCTTGTGGGGAGGGGGTAGGCGGCTGCTCGAGGGAGGAGCGGGAGTGATGCACTTTCCGGGAGGGTCCATGTCGCTACCGACGACCATGCGGGCCATGGTGCTGGAACGCCCGGGCAGCCCCCTGGTTCGGCGCGAGCTACCCCTGCCTCGACCGCGGCGCGGGCAGCTCCTGGTGCGGGTGGAGGCGTGTGGCGTCTGTCGCACGGATCTCCACGTGGTGGACGGGGAGCTGGAGCGACCGCGCCTGCCCCTGGTCCCCGGGCACGAGATCGTGGGACGGGTGGTGGGAGTGGGGGAAGGGGTGGAGGGGTGGCAGGAGGGGGAGCGGGTGGGTGTGCCGTGGCTCGCTTCTACGTGCGGGCAATGCCGTTATTGCCAGGAGGGGCGCGAGAACCTCTGCGATACACCGGAGTTCACCGGCTACACGGTGGACGGGGGGTACGCCGAGTACACCGTGGCCGACCAGCGCTACTGCTTCAAGCTGCCCGGGGACGTGGCGGCGGCGGAAGCTGCACCGCTGCTGTGCGCGGGCTTGATCGGCTACCGCTCCTACCGCATGGCCGGGGAGTTCACCTCGGCGGGGATCTACGGCTTCGGGGGTGCGGCCCACATCGTCACCCAGATTGCCGTGCGCCAGGGCAAGCGCCTCTTCGCCTTCACCAGGCCCGGCGACGAGGCAGGCCAGCGCTTTGCCCGCGCCCTGGGGTGCGTGTGGGCTGGCGGGTCCGACGAGCTGCCGCCGGAGCCTCTGGACGCGGCCATCATCTTTGCGCCAGTGGGATCGCTGGTGGTGGCGGCCCTGCGCGCGGTGCGGAAGGGCGGCACGGTGGTGTGCGGCGGGATCCACATGTCGGAAATCCCCCCCTTCCCGTACTCGCTCCTCTGGGGCGAGCGGGTGGTCCGCTCCGTGGCCAACCTTACCCGGCAGGATGGGATCGAGCTGCTGGACCTGGCCATGGCCATCCCCATCCGCACCGAGGTGCAGCCGTTCCCCCTGGAGGCGGCCAACGAGGCGCTGGCGGCGCTGCGCAGCGGCCGCGTTGTGGGGGCCGCCGTCCTCGTGGTGTGACGCCGGCGCCCCAGCACCGGAGTGGGCTCGCCCCTTGCGGCTGCTGCCCTTTCGGGGTCAGTCGCGGGAGGCGAACAGGTACGCCGCTTCCTCCAGGCGCGCCGGTGCTCCGGCCCGGCACACGGCAAAACGGCGCCCCCGGTAGGTGGCGGCTGCGCCCACCTCCCCTTTTAGGTTGAGGGCGTAGAGGGAAAGGCCGTTCTTGGGGCGGCCCTTGGCGTCCAGGAGGAACGGCCGGCGCGTATTGCGGACCACCCGCCGCAGGGTCTCCAGACACGCCTCGGTGGGGGTGGCGCCGTGGCGCATGAACTCCACCACGGTGTGGGCGCCGGCGGCGAGGATGCAGCTCTCGCCGTGGCCGGTGGCGCCAGCCGAGCCCACCTCGCCGTCGCAGTACAGGCCGCAACCGATGAGCGGCGAGTCACCCACCCGGCCCGGGAGCTTGAAGTAGAGCCCCGAGGTGGAGGTGCAGCACCCCACCCGACCCGCCGCGTCCAGGGCGGAGACGTGCACCGTGCCGTGGGGGTTGAAGGCGTCGCCCCCGTCCCGTTCGAGGAACCACTTGAGGTCGGGGTCGTCGAGCGCCGCCGGGTCGGGCAGCCAGTCGTCGCTGGGCGAGGCGGTGTCCTTCCAGTGCAGCCAGATCTTGCGGGCGCGCTCGGTGAGGAGGTTCTCCTCCTTGAAGCCGTGGGCCAGGGCAAAGCGCTTGGCCCCCTCCCCCACCAGCAGCACGCGGGTGGTGCGCCGCATGACCTCGAGCGCCACGTGCGAAGGGTGGCGGATCCCCTCCAGCGCCGCCACGGCTCCCGCCGCCATGGTGGTGCCGTCCATCACGGCGGCGTCCAGCTGCACCACCCCCTCCTCGTTGGGGATGCCGCCGTAGCCAACGCCAATCTCGTTGGGATCGTCCTCGTTGAGGCTGACGCCGGCCACGGCCGCGTCCACCGGCAGGTCGCCGGCCAGCATGCGCTCCACCGCCCGTTGCACGGCGGCGAGGGCGTTGACGGATCCGACAGCCACGGGCAGGGCGGCCTGCGGCGAGCTGGAGCGAGCGCTGGGCGCCAGACTCGCGGCGGCCCCGGCCACGGCTGTGGTGATGAGCGATCGGCGGGTCAAGGGACTCGGTGCCATACCTCCTCCTCCTGGCGGAGCATACCCCGCGCCGGTGCCGTGGGTACCCCATGCCGCCCCTTGACAACCTCCCTCTGGGCATGATACCTACCGGTAGGTAGGATCGAGGCAGGGTGCCTCGGATTTTTCTGCCAGGAGGCTTTCCATGGGGCAGGCGGTGCGCACAGCGGGGAGGGCGGCGCCCAGCTCGATCGAGGAAGCGCGGGGGGGAGGTGGGGTGGCGAGACCGGGGCAGCGTGGCAAAGGGGGGGGAGGGGGGAGCGGTACTGGTAACCCCTGCACCCGCTTGGTTGCAGCGGCCCTCGAGCTGTTCAACCGGCGCGGCTACGCCGCCACCACGGTGCGGGAGATCGTGCAGGCAGCCGGGGTGACGAAGCCAGTCCTTTACTACCACTTTGGCAGCAAGGAGGGGATCTACACCGCAATCCTGGAGCGCTCGCTGGAGGAATTCACCACTGCTGTGGCCGCCCTGGAGGCTCGGGAGGGGACGGTCCGGGAGCGGATCGAGCGGCTGCTGGGCGAGGTGTTCGACCTGTTCCTGCAGCACCAGCCCGTCGTCCGCCTCGTCCACGCGGTGTTCTACGGGCCGGCGGAAGGGGCGCCGCCCTTTGATTTCGAGAAGTTTCACCGCGTCTTCCACGGGGCGATCCGACGCCTGGTGGAGGAGGGGGTGGCGAGGGGCGAGTTTCGCCCAGGCTCGGTGGAGGACATGGCGGTGTTGCTGCACGGGGTGGCGGCCATCTGCATGGACCTGGAGCTGGTGGAGCTACCCGAGCGACCGGGGCGGCAAGGGCTAGAGCGCATGCTGGCGCTGATTTTTCGCGGCATCGAGAGGAAGCGCAGCGAGGAGGAGGCGTGAGGACCATGAGAGGAAGGACGTGGTGCGGGCTTGCTGTGGGTGCGCTGCTGGTGCTGGGCGGGTGCTCCGATCGCGCCCCGGAAGGGGCGACCCCGGCCGGGAAACCGCCGGTGGCGGTGGAGGTGGCGACGGTGGCGGCGGCGGACCTGGAGGAGAGCATTGCCGTGGTGGGGGTGCTCTCGCCCAAGGTGGCGGCAGATCTCCGCTCCGAGGTCACAGCAGTGGTGGAGGAGGTGCTGGTCTCCGAGTGGGTGCCCGTGCAGAAGGGCCAGGTGCTGGCACGCCTCTCCCCCCGGGACGCCGAGGCCACGCTGGAGGCAGCGCGGGCAGCGCTGGCCCAGGCGGAGGCGGGGGCGGCGCGCGCCGAGCGCGAGCTGGCGCGGGCCGAACGGCTCAAGGCCAGCGGGTTGCTCACCCAGCAGGGGCTCGACGAGGCCCGCAGCGCCCACGAAGCGGCTCAGGCGGCGCGCGACTCGGTCCAGGCCCAGCTCCGGCTGGCCGAGGCCCACCTGGCCAAGACGGTGATCCGGGCACCCTTCGACGGCGTGGTGGCCTACCGCGGTGTCAACGTGGGCGACCGCGTGGAGAACATGGGGGGCGGAGTGCCCATGTTTCGTATCGTGGACACCCGCGTGCTGCAGCTGGCGGTGACCGTCCCCTCCTCCCTTTCGGCGCGGGTGCGGGTGGGCCAGCCCCTCACCTTCCGTGTCGATGCCTTGCCGGGGAAGGTCTTCACCGGTGTGGTGATGTACATCAACCCCACGGTGGACGAGGCGAGCCGGGCGGTGAAGGTCACTGCGGATGTTGCCAACCGGGAGGGGGAGTTGCGCGGCGGCATGTTTGCTGAAGGGAAGATCGTCACCGGTGTGCGGCGGGGGGTGCTGCAGGTGCCGCGGGCGGCGCTGCTCTCCTGGGATGTGGAGAGCAACCGGGGGGAGGTCCTCGTCGTCGTCGGGAACTCTGCCGAGCGGCGCCGCGTCGAACTGGGCACGGCCGCGGGCGAGTTGGTCGAAGTGCGGGCCGGCGTGACGGCCGGCGAGCAGGTCATCACCCGCGGCGCCTTCCAGGTCCGACCCGGGGAGCCGGTGCGCATCGTTGGCCCGGCGGGGGTGTAGGCCATGTTCCTCTCCAACCTGTCCATCAAGCGCCCGGTGCTGGCCACGGTGATGATGCTGGCCCTCGTCACCCTCGGTGCCTTCTCCTTCCGCCGCCTCGCCGTGGACCTGATGCCCGATGTGGAAATACCGGTGCTGTCCATCCTCACCGAGTTCCCGGGGGCCTCGCCAGAGACCGTGGAGCGGGAGGTCACCAAGCGCATCGAGGAGGCGGTCAACCCCATCTCCGGCGTCAGGCACGTGCAGTCGGTGTCGCGGGAGGGGCTGTCCAACGTGGTGGTGGAGTTCAACCTGGAGGTGAAGATCAACGAGGTCTCGCAGGAGGCCCGGGCCAAGATCAACGCCATCCGGCGGGAGCTCCCCGAGGGGATGAAGGAGCCGGTGATCCAGAAGTTCGACTTCACCGCCATGCCCATCATCTCCCTGGCGGTCCGGTCCACCGTCTTGAGCCCCCGGGATCTCACCACCCTCGCCGACCGAAAGCTCAAACGCCGCTTGGAGAGCATCGCTGGAGTGGCCAAGGCCAAGCTGGTGGGTGCCTCCCAGCGCGAGGTCACCGTCGCCTTGGACCCGGCCCGTCTCGAGGCGCTGGGGATGGGGGTGGACGAGGTGGTGGCGGGTGTCCAGACGGAAAACGTCAACACCCCGGTGGGTCGGCTCACGCGGGGGATTGCCGAGCTGCCGTTGCGCATGGCTGGCAAGCCGGCGACGGTTTCCGAGTACGAGCGCATGGTGATCGGCCGACGCGGCGACCACCCCATCACCCTGGGCGAGGTGGCGAGGGTTGTAGATGCCGTGGAGGAGCCCCGCTCCCTGGCCTTGATCGACGGCAAGCCAGCGGTGGCTATCGACATCACCAAGCAGACCAAGGCCAACACGATCCAGGTGGTGGACGCGGTGCGCCGAGCGGTGGCGGAACTAGAGCGGGAGCTGCCCGCCGGGACGGAGATCCAGATCGTCCGCGACAGCTCCACCTTCATCCGGGAGGCGGTGGCAGACGTGCAGTTCACCCTGGTCCTGGGGGCGCTCCTCACGGTGCTCATCGTCTTCTGCTTTCTGAACTCCTGGCGGTCCACGGTGATCACGGGTCTGACCCTGCCCATCTCGGTGATCTCTTCCTTCATCGTCATGTACTTCCTGGGCATGACGTTGAACACCATGACGTTGATGGCCCTCTCCCTGGCCATCGGCTTGCTCATCGACGACGCCATCGTGGTGCGGGAGAACATCGTCCGCCACCTGGAGCGGGGGGAGGACCACTACACCGCGGCGCGCAACGGCACCGCGGAGATCGGCTTGGCGGTGCTCGCCACCTCCATGTCCATCGTGGCGGTGTTCGTCCCTGTGGCCTTCATGAAGGGGATCGTCGGCCGCTTCTTCTTCCAGTTTGGCCTCACCGTGGCCTTTGCTGTCATCGTCTCGCTCTTCGTTTCCTTCACCCTGGACCCGATGCTCTCCTCGCGCTGGTTCGACCCCGACATCGAGCGCCAGGGACGGCGCAACCTGCTGCAGCGTGGCCTGGACCGGTTCAACGCGGCCTTCGAGCGCATGGCCGACGCGTACAAGGAGCTCCTTGGCTGGGCCCTGGACCACCGGCGGGCGGTGCTGGGCATGGCCACGGTGGCGTTCGGCGGCGGGCTCTTGATCTTTGCCCTCCTCCAAACCGAGTTCATGACCCCCATGGATCAGGGCGAGATCGTGGTGCGGTTCCAGAGCGCCCCCGGTGCCTCCCTGGCGGAGACGCGCGGTCGCCTCGCCGAGGTGCTGGCGGCCCTCAAAGAGTTTCGGGAGGTGCGCTACACCTACGCCACCATTGGGGCGGGCGACGCCGACACGGTGCGCGACGCCATGGTGTTCGTGAAACTGGTGGAGAAAGGGGAGCGGAACGTTCGCCTGCAGGACTTCCTGTCGCTGCTGCGCTCCCGGTTGCAGCAGGTGCCCGGCATCATCCTCTCCGTCCAGGAGGACCCCGACGCCTGGCAGAAGCCGCTGCAGGTTGCCATTGCTGGCGACGACATCCCCACCTTGAAGCGGTACGCTGCCCAGCTCAAGGAGAAGCTGTACACCGTGCGCGGGATCGTCGACGTTGAGGCGGCCATGGAACACGATCTCCCCGAGTTCCGGGCGGTGGTGGACCGGGAACGCGCCGCCACCCTCGGTCTCGGTACGGCGGTGATCGCCAACACGTTGGGGGTGCTGGTGGGCGGCCAGGCGATCTCCACCTACGAGGACGAGTCCGGCGAGGCGATCGACGTGCGCCTGCGGCTGCCCCAGGAGCTGCGGCAGGACGTGGCGCAGGTGGGCGAGTTGCGGCTGTCCGTGCCCACCGCCCAGGGGGTGGCCCTGGTTCCGCTTGCAGACCTCGTGACCTTCTCCCGCACCGCTTCGCCCTCGGAGATTGCCCGGCGCGATCTGGCCCGGCAGGTGGTGGTGAGCGCCAACCTGGATCACCTCCCCCTGGGTACCGCCAGCCAGCTTGCCACTCGCGCTGCCGAGCAGCTCGACCTGGCGCCCGGCTACCGCATCGTCCTGCAGGGGGACACGGAGATCATGGCGGAATCGTTCACCTACCTAGCCGAGGCGCTGCTGTTGGCCGTCATCTTCGTCTACCTGATCCTGGCGGCGCAGTTCGAGTCGTTCATCGACCCCCTGGCCATCATGTTCTCGCTCCCCCTCTCCATCGTCGGTATGGCCGGCATGCTCGCCATCACGGGCGACACCATCTCCATCATGTCGCTCATCGGCCTCATCATGCTCATGGGGTTGGTGACCAAGAACGCCATCCTCCTGGTGGACTTCACCAAGGTGCTGCGCCGCCAAGGGGTGGATCGGAGGACGGCCCTCATCACCGCGGGGAGGACGCGGCTGCGCCCGATCATGATGACCACCTCCGCGATGATCTTCGGGATGCTGCCGCTGTTCTTTGCCCTCGGCAAGGGCGCCGAGTTCCGCGCCCCCATGGCGCGAGCCGTGGTGGGTGGGCTCATTACCTCCACCCTCCTCACCCTGGTGGTGGTGCCGGTGGTCTACTCCCTCCTGGACGATGTGGGGGCGTGGCTGCGCCGGCGCTGGAGCGGGGCCGTGGTGCGCGAGGGAAACGGCGCTGCTGTGGTGGTGCTGGTGCTGCTGCTTGCGGCTGGCCCGGCCCTGGCGGAGGAAGCGCCGCTTCCCGGTCAGGGCCGCGAGGAGCTGGCCGCGCCCTCGGCACTGCGCTCCGTCACCCTCGCCGAGGCGCTGTCGCTGGCGGCCGAGCAGAACTACGATATCCGCAAAGCCGAGGAGTACCGGCGCTGGCTCGCGGCCCGCTACGTGGAGGAGCGGTCAGCGGCCCTGCCGCACCTCACCCTCTCCAGCTCCCTGCTGCGCAACCACGACGAGAGCCAGAAGGAGTTTTTCCGGGACATCCCCCCCGAGTTTGCGGGGCTCTTCAGCTTCGAGCAGGACATCAAGAGCTACGAGCTGGCCCTCTCCCAGCCGCTCTTCACCTGGGGCCAGGTGGGGGCGGCCATCCGCGGGGCCAAGTGGGCCATGGCCATGGGGGACGAACAGCTGCGGCGCTTCCGCCAGGCAGTGGCCCGGGATGTGACCGTGGCGTTCTACGACGTGCTCCTGGCCAAGGAGTTGGCGCAGATTGCCGGGCAGAACCTGGCGCAGAAGGAGCGCCACCTGGAGGAGGCGAAGCGCCGGTTCGAGGCGGGCGTGGCCACCGATTTCGATGTGCTCTCCGCCGAGGTGGCCGTGGCCAACGCTCGCCCCGAGGTGATCCGCAGCGACAACCTCGTCCGCAGCGCCCGCCAGCGGCTGGCGTTCCTCCTCGCCGAGGAGGGCGAGGTGGAGGCGGAGGGCAGCCTGGCGGCAGTCCCCCAGGAGTTGCCCAGCTACGAGGAGGTAGTAGCCTCGGCCCTGGCGCACCGGCCGGAGGTGGTGGAAATCTCGCACCAGCGCAAGGTGGCGGAGGAGGTGGTGCGGATTCAGGGGGCGGGGGACAGGCCCCGTCTCGACTTCTCCGCTGCCTGGGGGCGCACCGACCTGGCGGTGGGCGAACTGGGCACCGCCGGCACGGTGTGGCGCGCCGGGGTGTACCTGTCGTTCCCCGTCTTCGACGGGGGGAAGACGCGGGCCAAGGTGGCGGCGGCCGCCTCCGACCTGCGCTCGGTGGGGATTGGCGAGGCGCAGCTGCGGCAGGCCGTGGCCCTCGAGGCGCGCGCGGCCCTGGACGCGGCGCAGGAAGCGGCGGAGCGGTTGCGCGCCACCGAGGGCACGGTGGCCCAGGCGGAGCGCCTCCTGGCCATGGCCGAGGAGGGGTTTGAGCTGGGGGTGAAGACACGCCTGGAGGTGGAGGACGCCGCGGTGAACCGCACGGCAGCCCGGGTCAACCTGGCCAAGGCCCAGCGCGATGTGCTGGTGGCGCTGGTCAACCTCCGCTGGGCGGCGGGCACCCTGGGCGAGTCCCCCTGAGCGCGCCGCTTGGCGCTGCTTCCCCGCTCCTTCCGGCCGGGCAGCGTGGGAGGGGGTCGGCCGGGGCCAGGACGGTGGCACGCGCGGAGAGATCCCAGTCCACCGCCTGCTCCCTGCGCCCTCACGCGGGGGGGCACACCTCCCCGAGCGGTCGGGGCTCGGCGATCCACGTGCCTTGCGCAAAGTCCACGCCGATGCTCTCGACGGTGCGCAGCGTGCTGGCGGTGGAGACCGACTCGGCAATGGTTTCGATCCCCAGCACCCGGGCGATTTGATTGATGGAGGCCACCATGGCGGTGTTGAGGGGACTGGCTGCAATGTTCTCCACGAAGCTGCCAGCAATCTTCAGGTAGTTCACCGGCAGGTCGCTCAGGTGGCCGTAGGAGGCGATGCCGCTGCCGAAGTCGTCCAGGGCAAAGCGGCACCCCACTGCCAGGAGCTCCTGGATCAGCCAGCGGGCCTGGGCCAGGTTCTCCACCACGGCCGTCTCGGTGAGCTCGAAGCACACCTTCTGCGGGGGGACACGGGTGCGCGCCAGTTCTTGGTGGATGAACTCCAGGATGGAGCGGTCGTGCAGCGACACGGCCGAGAGGTTGAGGGAGCACAGGCGCACCTGCGCCAGCACGCGAGGGGGGCGCGTGGCCAGGGTGTCCAGGGTGGAGCGGATCACCCAGCGGTCGACGATGCCCACGAGGCCGTACCGTTCTGCCGCCTGGATCAGCCCCTCCGCGGAGGTGTAGCCGTCTTCGCTGGCCACCCGCAGCAGCACCTCGAAGTAGGCCCCCGGGGGCGCCTGCCGGGAGAGCGGCCTGATGGCCTGGGCGTAGAGGGCAGCTTTGCCCTCCCGCAGGTTGGAGCGGATCCTCGTCACCCACTCCAGCTCCTTTTGCCGCCGCAGGTTCTCCTCGCCCTCCGCAGGGCAGATGCGAATCTGGTTGCGACCGTGCCGCTTGGCCTGGGAACAGGCGTAGTCGGCTAGAGCCAGCACCTCCCGGGCCGTGCTCTTTCCCCCTGTCACCGGGACGAGCCCTACGCACCCGCCCACGGGGAAGGTGCGGTCCTCCCAGCGGAACTGGAAGCAGGCGAGACGGGCGAGGAGGCCGTGCACGAACGACTGGGCCTCCGCAGCGGTGGTGTTGCCCAGCAGGAGGCCGAACACATCCCCCCCCAGGCGCGCCACCACGTCGGTATCCCGGCACTCCTCGCGCAGCAGGGCGGCAACCCAGCGCAGCAGCTCGTCCCCAGCCGTGTGGCCGCAGGCGTTGTTCACCAGGTTGAACTGGTCCAGATCCAAATGGCAGAAGGCAAAGGGGGTGCGGTGCTCGCGGAGGGTTCGGTCCAGGTGGGCGGTGAGGGCCTCGCGGTTCAACAGCCCGGTGAGGGGGTCGTGGGTAGCGTGGCGGGTGAGCTGCAGCAGGGCCAACGTCTCCCGGCTCACGTCGCGCAGGGCGACGAGAAAGCGGCGCGTGGGGCTTTCCCCTGCGCCCAGCGTCGCCACGGCGTACTCCACCGTGAAGCGCTTGCCGGTGCGGGAGATGAGCTGGGCCCGGCCGCTGCTCCCCCCCGGCGCGGCGGAGACGGAGAGGAGCGGGATCGGCGTTTCAGCCGGCAGGGCAAGGTCTTCCCCTGAGAGGGTGAGCACCTGCGCCAGTGGCAACCCCCGGGCCGCCTCCGTGGTCCATTCGGTGAGACGTTCGGCCAGCGGGTCGAGCCACTCCACGCGCCCTGCTGCATCGGTGGTGATGACGCCCACCCCCAGGGTGCTCAACACGCCCGCGAAGAGGTCCCGTTCGTCCGCTGCTGGCACCGCGCACCACCCTGTCGCTGGCTCCAAACTCCTATGTATCTTACCGCTACTGGGGTGGCGAGGAGGGGCGTTTCGGGCTTCAAGTTGTGGCGCGTGCTGAGGGCAGGCTGGGAAGGGGAGCGCGTGACCGTACGGCGGTCCCTCCGCAACAACGCGCCCGCAGGCCGGGCGCGGCCGAGGGACCACAGGTGGAGCCAACGCGCGGATTCGAACCGCGGACCTAGTGATTACGAATCACTTGCTCTACCGGCTGAGCTACGTTGGCTCCCGGCCGCGCCAATGTACCACACGACGCCGCCCACGCCAACGTCCCCGCCCCTCCCCCCTGCGTGGTATGGTGCGGAGCGGTGAAGGCACGCGTGGGGACCCAGCGCCGCTTCCTTCTGCCCCGCCTGCCCCTGGAGCGGGTGCACGTGGAGGTGACGAGCCTGTGCAACTTTGCCTGCGAGTTCTGTCCCAACCCGGGGCTCGAGCGCCCCGGGGGGATGATGGACTTCCAGCTACTCCAGGCGGTGCTGGAGGAGATCGCTGCCACGGGGGTGACGCGCCGGGTGGTGTTCCACCAGCAGGGGGAGCCGCTGCTCTACCCCCGCCTGGCGGAGGCGGTGGCGCACGCTTCGGCGTTGGGGCTGGAGAGCTGCGTGACCACCAACGGTGCGCTCCTGGACACCCGCCGCGTGGACGAGCTCGTGGGTGCAGGGCTCTCGCACCTGGTGGTGTCGCTCCAGACCCCCGACGAGGCTTCCTTTGCCCTGCGGGGGGCGCGCAACCTCTCCTATGCCGAGTTCGAGACGCGCATCGTTGCAGCCGTGCGCCGCATCCTCACCACGCCCACCGCCACGCAGGTGTCGGTGGCGTTCCTCACCAAGCCGCTGCCCCGCCTCACGCTGCCGGTTTTCGGGGGGGAGTGGCAGCTCGTCCAGCACAACCGCCAGTTGCGCCGGCTCCTGGAGCGGTGGGCGCTGCTCCTGGTGGAAGGGATTGGCGGCGCACCCGACCGCGCCGCCGTGGTGCGAGCGGTGCGGCGAACCGGGGTGCTACACCGCAACGAGGTGCGGCTGCACCCCCGCTTGCTCCTGGAGTCGCGGCCGGTGGGGCAGTGGCCCATGCCGGAACGGGACTGGGGGCGGCCGTGGCTCCCCGCCCGCTGGGGCTACTGCCACGGGATTTCGGAGCATTTCGCCATCCTCTGGAACGGTGACTACACGTTTTGCTGCGCCGACCACAACGGTCGCACCAGTACCGCTAACTTCCAGGAGGTCTCGCTGCTCGACTACCTCGATTCGCAGCCCGTCCAGGCCGCCCTTGCTGGCTTTGCCCGGCTGCGACCGGTGCACCCGTACTGCCAGCTCTGCCTGGGTGGCCCCCATCCCATGATCGTGGCCATCAAGTCGCTGGGTTCCATCGTGTACTTCAAGGTGGTCAACCGGCTGCGCCGCGCCACGCGGGTGTGAGGAGTCGCGACCTGACCAGCTCGGCTCGCTCTGCTAGCATGCGCCGTCGTGGACAGGAGTCCTCGCTGGGGCCTGGCGCTGGCCTACGCTGCCATCTGCGTGATCTGGGGCAGTACGTACCTGGCGATCAAGGTGGGGCTCGAGAGCTTCGACCCGTTCTTCTACGCCGGTCTGCGCTACCTCCTGGCCGTGGCGCTGCTGACGCCGGTGGCGCTGGCCAGCGGCGTGCGCTTCGAGGGGCCCCTGCGGCGCTGGTGGCGAGCGGTGGTGGTGGGGTTGCTGTTCATTGGCTACTGCAACGGTCTGGTGTTCTGGGCCGAGACCAGGCTGGACTCCTCCTTCACCGCCCTCCTCATCACCGCCACCCCGGTGTGGACGGCGCTCCTGCAGATGCTGGTTCCCGGCGAGCGGCGCTTGGGTGTGCGGGGTTGGGTGGGTATCGTGGCAGGGTTTTCCGGGAGCATCGTGCTGCTGGCGCCGTGGCACGCCGGCCGGCTCGAGTTCGTGCCAGCTCTGGTGGTGGAAGCCACGGTGGTGGTGTGGGCCGCCACGTCGTTGTGGGTACGGCGGGTGGGGAGCACCTTCCACCCCATGGCCCTCACCGTCGTGCAAATGGCGAGTGGCAGTGCGGTGCTGCTGGGGGTGGCAGCCCTGCGCGGACGCGCGCTGGTGGGGCCAGTGACGACGCGAGCGCTGGCCGGCCTCGGGTTTCTCGTGGTGTTCGGCTCGTGCGTTGCGTTTGGCGCGTACTTTTTCCTGCTGCGCCACTGGGACGCCGCCAAGGTGTCCTCGTCAGGGTTCATCAACCCTGCCGTGGCGCTGGTTCTGGGTTGGTTGCTGCTGGACGAGCGGATCACGCTGGCGATGATCGTGGGCACGGCGGTGGTGCTTCTCGGGGTGGCGCTGGTGCTGCACGAGGAGCGGCTGTCGCGCCGGAGGCCGTGATTCGGAGGAGGGTTTCGTGACGGCACACGGTGGTGGCAAACACAGCAAGGCAGTGCACAGCGGGCACCGGGCGGCCGAGCATCACGGGGCGGTGTCGGTGCCGATCTACCAGTGCTCCACCTTTGCCTTTCCCTCGGCGGAGGAGGGAGCGGCGCGCTTCTCTGGCGAGTCCAAAGGGTTGATCTACACGCGCCTCGGCAACCCCACCATTGCGGCTCTGGAGACGTGCGTGGCGGAGCTGGAGGGGGGGTGCGGCGCGGTGGGGGCGGCCACGGGCATGGGAGCAGTGAGCACCGTGCTGCTCACGTTTCTGGGTGCCGGCTCGCACCTGGTGGGCACGCACCCGCTGTACGGGCCGTCCCGGGGCCTGGTGGACCGCCACCTCTCCCGCTTTGGCGTGTCGGCGAGCTGGGTGGGGGCGGCGGATCTGGAGGGGATGCGGGCGGCGGTGCGTCCCGAGACCAAGCTCATTTACGTGGAGACACCGGCCAACCCTACCCTCGATCTGGTGGACCTGGCCGGGGCGGCCGAAATTGCCCGTGCCGCCGGGGTGCCGCTGGTAGTGGACAACACCTTTGCTGGGCCACACCTGCAGCGGCCGCTTGCGTGGGGTGCCGACGTGGTGCTGCACTCCATGACCAAGTCCCTGAACGGACACGCCGACGTGGTGGCTGGCATCGTCGTGGCGCGGGAGCCCGCCACCCTGGCGCGGCTGCGGGAAACGGCCATGACTTTCGGGATCACCATGGACCCCCACCAGGCGTGGCTGGTGCTGCGGGGCATCCGGACGCTGGGGATGCGCGTGGAACGCGCCCAGGAGAACGCCCGCGCGCTGGCTGCCTGGTTGGAGCGGCACCCTGCCGTGGAGTGGCTGCGCTACCCGGGGCTTCCCTCCCACCCCCAGCATGAGCTGGCGCAGCGGCAGATGGACGGCCCCGGCTCCATGATTGCCTTCGAACTCAAGGGGGGAGTGGAAGCCGGGCGCCGCGTGATGAACGCCGTGCGGCTCGTGACCCTGGCCGTGTCGCTGGGGGGGGTGGAGTCGCTGATCGAGCACCCCGCCTCCATGACGCACAAGGGGGTGGCGGCGGAGGAGCAGCTGCGGCAGGGCATCACCCCTGGCCTGGTGCGCCTCTCGGTGGGGTGTGAGGATCTGGAGGACCTGCGCGCCGACCTGGAGCAGGCCCTGGCCCAGGCGTGAGCACCCTCCTCCAGTTTCCTGCCGGCGTCGTTTGCCAGCTCGAGCCGGAGGAGGGGTTGCGGTTGACAGGGCTACCCCCCGTGTGGTAGCTATGCCGTCACGCATGCGGCGCGTCGGCGCCTTGCGCGGTGGGCTCGGGAGGAAGAGGAGGAAGGACGAGTGGTGGAGAAGCGCCACAGCACCATCATTGTCGTTCCGCACGCCCACGGTCGGGTCTACAAGCTGCACCTCTCGCCCAGGGCCCTCAAGGCGATGGTGGTGCTCGCTGCCGCCCTCGTGCTCCTCTCGGTGATTTCCCTGGCAGCGTCGGGGTCGTTCCTGCGCCAGCGGGCGGCCTACCGCTCCCTCGCCCGCGAGAACCGCGAACTCAAGCGTGCCAACGAGCGCCTGGCCGAAACGGTGGCGCAGGTGCAGGCCCGTCTCGGTCAGTTCGAACAGCGCACCAAGGCCCTCGCCATTGCTGCCGGCGTGGGCGATCTCCTCGTGCCGCCAGCTGGCGGTGGCCGCGGCGCGGTGGGGAGCGGCGGCCCCTTGGAGCGGTTGCAGAGCGGGCCAGAGGAGCTGCTGAGCCGGCAGGAGATTCTGGACCGGCAGCTGGCCACGGTGGAGCAGCGGCTTTCGGAGCAGGTGCTGCTCTTGGCGCACACGCCCACCATTGCGCCGGTGGTGGGGGTGATCACCGATGGCTTTGGCCCCCGCATCGACCCGATCACCGGCCGTCCGGCCTACCACGAGGGGCTGGATATTTCCGCCGCCTACGGCACACCGGTCTGCTGTCCGGCCGACGGCGTGGTGGTGGTTGCCGAGCGCGAGAACGGCCTGGGGAAGTGTCTCAAGGTCAACCACGGCTACGGCTACACCACCGTGTTCGGGCATCTGGACCGTTTCCTCGTCAAGGAGGGGGACCGCGTCAAGCGCGGTCAAGTCATCGCCAAGGTAGGGATGAGTGGCCGGGCCACCGGCCCGCACCTCCACTACGAGGTGTGGCGAGACGGTGAGAAGAAGAACCCGCTCCACTTCATCCTCGACGCGTACTGAAGAAGGATCAGCCCCATGGGAGGAGCCGCGCGGCTCTCGGTGCCGCTTCGCCTCTGGCCGCACCCCTACGAGATTGCGCGGCTGCGGGGGGTGCCGGCGGGGCTGCCCCAGCTGGCCGTGGCGGGCCCACCCGTGGCCCTGGTGGTGGGTAACGGGGAAGTGAGCCTCCTGGCTCCCACCGAGACAGTGACGGCGCTTGCGGAGCTCGTGGAGGTTCGAGAGCCGGGGTGGCGGGCCATTACCCTGGATGCGGTTCTGCCGCTGGACACCGTGGGGGTACTTGCTCGAGCGTGCGCAGCGCTGGCGGAGATCGGCGTTCCTGTGACGGTGTTCGCAAGCCACGGCACCGACCAGCTGCTGGTCCCGGCAGGGCAGCTGGGGCGCGCCGTGGCCGCCCTCTCCCAGGCGGGGTTTGGAGAAACCCCCCTCCGACGTGAGGACGCTTCGCCTCCCCCTGGGTCCGCCGCGGGGGCGGGCCACCACCCGCACGTGGGGCGGCGCCTGGGAAAGCGGTGAGCCCACCCAGGGAGCGTCGCGTGGCGTCCCTCTTTAGCTCCTGGGTCACTTCCGCTACCACTCGGGCTTGGTGGGCCAACGGGTCGGTGCCGGGGCACGCCCTGATTTCGTAGTGAGCCGCCTGCGGGGCCGGCACGGTAGAGGGGTCGGAGTACACTGCCGCGGGAGGCACCCATGACGCCCCGCTCCCTTGCCCTGCGCCTTTTCCCAGTGGCCTTGCTGGGCTTTGCCACGGCCGCCAGAGCGCAACTCCCCCTCGACCACCGCAGTCTCACCGCGACGACGAGCTATGCGGCCATGCAGACGTTTCTTGCTGGCCTTCACGGCAAGGCGGGGATCGAAGTCTCGGTCGAGGGCACCACACGGCAGGGGCGCGCCCTCTACCTCGTGCACGCCCGGCGCGGCGGATCACCCAACTTTCGCATCCTTATGTTTGCCCAGCAGCACGGCGACGAGGTCTCGGGCAAGGACGCGCTCCTCTACCTCTTGCGCGACGTTGCGGCACGGCCCCAGACGCTGCCCGAAGACGTGGACCTCTGGGTCATGCCGATGCTCAACCCCGACGGCGCCGAAGCGTTCACACGCCGCAACGGCGGCGGCGCCGATCTCAACCGCGACCACATGACGCTGGAGCAGCCGGAGACGCAAGCGCTGCACCGGGTCGCGCGCCGGGTTCGCCCGCACCTCGCCGTGGATTGCCACGAGTTCACACGCGACTCGGAGGAGCGCCGCGCGCGGGGCTGGATGGCGTGGCCCGATATCACCATGGACGGGCTCAACAACCCCTTCTTCGACCCACGGGTCGTGGCGGCAGCGCAGCGCTGGGTGGACGACGCGGCCGCACCGCTCGCCCGGGCCGGACACACCTACTTCCGCTACACCGTGGGCGGGCTGCCGCCCGACGAGGAACAACGCCACTCGGCGCCGGACGTGGACGGGGCGCTCAACGCTCTCGGCATGTACGGCGGGCTCTCGTTCATTATCGAGGCCGCCGTCAAGCGCGCCGAAGGCGTGCCCCAGGCTGACCTGGGCAAGCGGGTAGACGCCTACCTGGTGCTGCTGCGCCGCTTCCTCCAGGACGCTGGACGCCGCCGCGAGGACCTGGCGGTGGTGGAGGCGGCGCGCAAACGGCCGGTGGCGCCGTTCATCCCCACCAACTACCTGTGGGTCAACCCGGGGATGAGGATCAGTGAGTTTCCGGTGCTGGAGCTTGCCACTGGCCGAGTGGTGCGGATCCCTACCGCCAATTTGATGACCACGGTGGCCGTCAAGTCGGCAGTCCCCACGCCCCTGGGCTACGCAGTCGAGCCGGCCGCAGCACCACTCTTTGCTGCCCTGTGCGAGCGCCACGGCATCCCCTTCGAAAGGCTTGACGCGCCGCGCCCGATCCGCGCCGAGATGTGCACGCTCCTGCGCGTCGAGGAGGAGTTCGACGAGACGTACGCCCGCTACGGCGGACGGACGATCGTGCGCCGCCAGCCAGCCGCGGCGCGCGAGCTGCCGGCCGGGTCGCTATGGGTGCCACTCGCGGGCGAGGCGTGGGTGCGAGCTGCGCTGATCCTGGAGCCTGCCGCCCTGTACAGCCTGTACCAGTACCCCAGTTTCCGGGCGCTTCTCGGGCCAGAGGGCGCCATCCCGGTGCTGCGGGTCGTCAACTGAAGGCCGGGCCACGAGGCAGGGGCTCTACCCGGAGCTCGACGTGCCCGGGTGAGTGTCGCTTTGGCCATGCTTCACGCCGTGCTCGTGGACAGCCCGCACCCGGCTCGAGGGTGGCGCAGGGACGCTGGGAATCTCAAAAAGACGCAGGGCGAGCCGGGGCGGAGGGATCTGGCAGTTTGACTTCGGCGTACCAGCCCTTGTCCACGATGGTGGTGCCGTAGGGGGCCGAGAGTCGCTGCAGCGTTTCGATGATCTCGTGGGCACGCTCGCTGCGGGCCAGGCGCGGCACGCCGTAGAGCGGGCCCTCGTCGTCGATCGTGAAGGGGATGAGCTCGATGCGGCGGAGTCTTGCCTGGTTGATGGTCATGCGCACGAGCACCCCCTCGAAGATGCGCTCGGGATCGCGGCGGTCCCACACCGAGACGTTGGTGGGACGGGCAATCTCCTGGTCGCGCTGGTGGATGAGGTCGATGGGGATGCGCTCTGGGGTGCGGTACTGGTAGATGAAGTTGGAGAGGCTGTAGAAGATCGGCACGCCGTTGCGGATCTCGATGCCGCGCAACACGTGGGGGCCGCTGCCGAGCACGATGTCGGCGCCGGCGTCCACGGCCCGGTGGAACATGACCTGGTCGTTGGGCGGGGTGGTGTCCTGAATGCCGTAGGCGCGGTGGTGGCTCACGTCGTGGTTGTGGAGCGAGACCATGAGGACATCGTGGTGCCGCTTGGCGAGCACGATGTCGTCCTCCATTGCCTCGATGTCTTCCTGCACGAGCCCCTCGATGGCTTCCGTCGTACCGTCCGGCCTGGCGACAAGGATCGTCGCCGGGTTGATCGTCGCCAGGCACGGTCCGGAGGGGTCTTTGCAGCGGTACTTCTGCGTCCAGTAGCGCACGTAGGAAAGCAGCCCGAAACGGGTCGTGACGGCTTGCACGCCGGTGCTGCCGGGCGCGCGCGCCTCGGCGAGCGTCATGCCGGCGCCAGCATGGGTGATGCGGGCCCTGTCCAGCGTCTGGAGGCAGTCGCGCAGCCCCTCTGGACCAAAGTCGAGTGCGTGGTTGTTGGCCAGGCTCACCATGTTGATGCCGATGGCCGCAACCTCCCAGACAAACGGCGTCGGTGCGCGGAAGTTGTAGAACGGGCGCTGCGCCTCGGGGTGGTCGTTGAGCGAGAACTCCAGGTTGCCGTAAGCGATGTCCGCCTCCTGCATGAGGCGGAAGAGCTGCTGGTGCTCTCCGTCGCGCAAGTTCGAGATCTGTTCGTTGAAGATCATGTCGCCCACGGCGGTGACGATGATGTCGCCCGGCTCTTCCTTGAGCAGTGCCGTGACCCGCCCCTCCCAGTCCACCTTCTCGGCCGGCAAGGGGGGGTGGATGCGCCGGTTGTAGACCGACCTGCTCTGGTCCCACGTGAGCTTTTCCGGCGGCGTCTGGGCCAGGGCGAAACCGGCACCCACCCCCACCGCCGCAAGACTCAAGGCGAGGCTCACGAAGCGAGACGAGGGACGCAGCATTTTATCCTCCGCCGTAACGCACCCCTCCCTGCCCCCGGGGCGGTGGCTCAGAACGCCGTGATCACGCCCAGGGAGAGCCGGTTGGCGTCCCCCTCCAGGTCCCGTGCGACCTCCACCACCAGGCGGGCGTTGCGGGCCAACAGGTAGTTGCCGGTGCACGCAACGCTCTCGTAACGGGTCGCCGGGTCGTCGGAGTTGATCTTGTTGTAGAGGAGGCTTGCCACCCACCGCCCGTCCTGCCCGCGAGGGAAGAAGAGCAGTTCGCCAAACCCCCCTTTGGTCACGTACGTTCTGCCTACGTACCCAACCAGGAACGGATCGTCGTCGGTGCGTTTGAGGACCTGGGCGCTGAACCGCCACCGCTCGCCCAGATCCACGATGAGATCGGGCCCCAGGTAGCGCAGGGTGTTGCGGAAATTGCCCCGCTCGGCCCTCCCCTGGTAGCCGAAGACACCGAGGCGCACCGGGCCGAACTGGCGGACGAGGCGAAGCGCCGTGTTCTTGTAGCTGCCGTCGTCAAAGTTGTCGTGCTCGGCGGGAGAGATGCCGTTGCCGTTCACCACCTGGGCCACCACCTCTACCTCAGCCGGGGCGTGCCAGGTGAGGACGAGGCCGCGGTCGTAGGTGAGGTTGGTGGGGACGATCCCCACGCGTGCTTTCAAGATCTCATAGTCCTCGCGCTCCAGGCGCAGCTCGCGCTTGAAGAGGGGGTCGGAGACCTGGAACTGGCCGATGGTCAGGTCCACCGGCAGGCCGAAGACCGAGCTGAACTGCAGGAAGGTGTCCTCCAGCTTCACCGATTCGCCCTGTTCGAGGATGCCGTACACGTAGTAGGAGATCGATCGGGTGATGGGCCCCCCGGAGAGGATCTTGACTGCCCACGGCCATTCGAAGTCGCTCCTGGCAGCAGCCTTTTCCTTCAAGGACGCGTAGGCGTCCAGGCGCATGGCAAGCGGCAGGTCCCGCGACAGCTGGAGGAGCGGATCGCCCACGTCGTAGGTGGCCCGGCTCGGTTCCTTGCTCGGGTCCTCCATGCGGAACCCGCGCGCGGCAAACTCCTCCCCGAACGGTTTGAGGCGGGGGAACGGCGCGTGGCAGGTGGAGCAGGAGTACTGGTACTTGCGGGCAAAGGCCGGGATGGCATCGGCCCGCTGGGCGGACACGACGGCAAAGATCGCGAGAACGCCAACCGACACGGCAACGCACAACCTGTGGGGCCGCATGGTCCCTCCTTACTCCACCACCGTGAAGGTGGTGGTGTGGGTGTTCACCAGCACACTCTCCCACTCCTCGCGCGGTACCTGGAGGAATTCGGCCACCGAATTGACGAGGCGGGAGTAGTAGATCTGGGCGGTGACCCGCACCGGCCCCGGGGCAACGCTGGGCGGGAGCTTCCAGGTGAACGTCTCGGCGACCGCTGCGAGCGGTGCCAGCCGGTAGTCGGTGGCAAAGCTCGCGGTGTTCCACTGGGCAATGGTCATCCGTCCCTTGGGGTCCAGGTAGGGGAGGCGGAAGATCCGATCACCGGGGGCGAGGTTCTCGTAGGTCCCGTCGCGCTTGAGGCCGGCAAAACCGGCAATTCCCTTGATCTCGCCGATGTCCTGGTAGGCCATGGCGGTGGCCGACGCAATGGTGTAATCCTCGTCGGCAAAGCCCTTGCGGTCCACCGGCAAGTGGTAGACCGTGCCCTTGGCGTCCTGGGCGGTGACGTGCAGCCACAGCATGCGCTCCTCGGCCGAGCCGGTGGGGATCTTGTGCCCCGCCTTGGCGTTGACGACCACGGCCGTGAGCTTCACCGTGTCGCCCGGCTCCGCTTCGCGGGTTTCGGGGTGGATCCGCACCTCCGCCGCCCCGGCCAACTTGCCCGGGTCGTGGGCGCCGTGGAACAGGTGCTGGCGCAGGTCAGCAAGCTCGGAGCCCATGGTGGCGGAGCGGCCCCGGGCAGGGGGCATATGGCAATCCTGGCAGACGATGCCGGCCTTGCCGTGCGGTCCCTCGCGCCACTCCAGGTGGGTGGACTTCACCCACAGCCCCCAGGGGTCCTGCTCGTTGTGGCAGGTTCCACAGAACTCGGCGCTGCGCAGGAAGGCGTTCTCGTGGGTCTCGTGGTGGGGGCTCACCACCCCGGGGCGCGGCCCCTGCTTGACCTTGCCAGGTTCGCTGATCCAGTTGAAGTTGAACGGAGTATCACCGGCAAAGCCAGTCAGGGTGTGGCAGAGGTCGCAGCTCACCGATTCGTTGGCGCGGGAGTTGGCCGCAGGTTTTGGCGGCGGCACATCACCGGCCAGGAAGGCGAGTGGGGCGTGGCAGCCGTTGCAGCCCGCCTTCACCCCCGCCACCTTCTCCTCCGTCAGGGCGTGGGGGACGGCCAGCTCGAAGTACTCGATCTCGTCCCAGTGGTGGGTGTAGGCCTGAGACATCATGGCCTGCTCGTGCTGCCGGGCAATGTCGGTGTGGCAGGTGGCGCAGGCCTGCGGCCGTTCGTACCTCTCGTAAGGTTGGGTGCCGAAGGCTGCATCGCCCGCCGGACGCGGCACCTGCGCCACAAGCGGTGCAGCGGCCCCGGTTAGAAGCCAAAGGATCATGACGCTCGAACGCATATCCCCCCCTCTCTGTCAGGGCTGTTTCACGCCCCTGTCGATCATACCGACGCACTGCCCGCCGTCAAGGGGAACCTTTCCCGCCGCTGGCACGTAAATAGGGTGCAGGGACGGGAAGCCCCGACGGAGGGTGGCACGGATGAAGACGAGGAGCCGTAAGTGGCTGGTGGGGGCCGGGGCCGCGGTGGTGCTGGCCGGGGTCGTGGCGGCAGCCGTGCTGCAGGCCCGCCCCAAGACTGGGAAACCCGGCGACGAGGTGGCCGTTGGCAAGGCGAGCATCGGCGACGTGCAGGTGGAGGTGACGGAAGTGGGGACGGTGGAGCCCGAGGTGAAGGTGGATGTGAAGTCGGTGCTCTCCGGAAAGGTCGTGGCCCTGCCCGTGCGGGAAGGGGACGTGGTGCGGCGCGGCCAGCTCATTGCCTCCATCGAGCCGGACATCAACCAGGCGCAGGCCCTGGCGGGGGTGCGGCGTGCGGTGAACCAGGCGGCCATCGAGTTCTCCGACGCGGAGAAGGATTTCCGCGCCAAGGAGGAGCTCTTGAAGGCCGGCTTGATCGCTGCCGAGATTCACCGTGCCGCCGAGACGCGCTTCAAGGCGGCGCGGGAGGCGCTGGAGACCGCCGAGGAGAAGTCGTCGCTGCTGCAGGCCTCGGGCATCCCCGTGGACCCGAACCAGAGCCAGGTGCTCAACCTCACCTCGCCCATGGACGGAGTGGTGATCCACCGCCCCGTGGAGCTGGGGGACGTGGTGACGGGTGCTGGCTCCTTCAACGCGGGCACGGTCATCGCCACGGTGGCCGATCTCTCCAAGATGATCGTCAAGGTGGGGGTGAACGAGGTGGACATTGGCAAGGTGGCCATGGGCGCCCCGGTGACGGTCACCCTCGATGCGTTTCCCAAGGTGCGCTTCGAGGGGAAGGTGTCGAGGATTGCCCCGGCGGCCAGGCTCGTGGACCAGGTCAAGGTGTTCGACACCGAGATCACCCTGGATTCCCGCGGCAAGGAGCTGCGTACCGGCATGACGGCCAACGTCACCATCAAGGGGGAGCGGGTGAACGGCGTGCTTACCGTGCCGGTGGAGGCGGTGTTCCACCGGGAGAGTGGGGACGTGGTGTACGTGAAGAAACCCACACCTGCCCCGGGTGAGAAGGCGGCCAAGACCGCCGGCTCTGAGGGTCGAGGAACGCCCCCACCCACCCCCGATCCCCGCGAGGCGTGGCGGGCCTCCTTCGAGGAGCGGCCGGTGGTCACAGGTCTCACCTCCATTGCGCTCACCCAGGTGCTGGAAGGGCTGCAGGAGGGCGAAGAGGTGGCGCTGGAGGATCCCACCAAGCCCAAGAAGCGGGAAGAGGAGCGGTAGGGAGGCGAGGGGCCACCATGGGCGAGCCGTTGATCCGCATCGAGGGGGTGTGGAAGACCTACGAGACGGGAGCGGTGGCTGTGGACGCGCTGCGCGGCGTGGATCTTGCCATCGAGGCCGGGGACTACGTGGCCATCATGGGCCCTTCCGGTTCGGGGAAATCCACGCTCATGCACATCATGGGGTGCCTGGACACGCCAAGTCGGGGGCACTACTGGCTGGGCGGGGAGGACGTGGGGGCGCTCTCCTCGGGACGCCTGGCGACGCTGCGGAACCGCTTCATCGGTTTCGTTTTCCAGAATTTCAACCTGCTCCCGCGCGCCTCCGTGCTGCGCAACGTGGAGCTGCCCCTCCTCTACGGCGGTGTGGATCGGATGGAGCGCCGGCGCCGCGCCCTGGAGATCCTGGAGATGGTGGGGCTGGCCGACCGGGCCAAGCACTTGCCTGCCGAGCTGTCGGGGGGGCAGCGGCAGCGGGCCGCCATCGCCCGGGCGCTGGTGATGGAGCCCAGGATGCTGCTCGCCGACGAGCCCACGGGCAACCTGGACCAGACCAGCGGCGCCGAGGTGATGGATGTGTTCGATGCGCTGAACGCCGTGGGCCAAACGGTGATCGTGGTCACCCACGACGCCGGTGTGGCGGCGCACGCGCGGCGGATCGTCAGGATCGTGGACGGGCGCATCGCGAGCGATTCGGCGAAGGCGGCATGAGCACCGGGCCAGGAGCAGCGCGGGTGCGCGGGCTTGCACGGGGGCGGCGGTGAAGCTGGCCGCCGTCGTGGCCGACGGGTTGGTGGATGTGACGGCCCACGCTGGCCGCACCCTGCTGCAGACGCTGGGCGTGATCCTGGGCGTGGCTTCGGTGGTGGCGTCGTTGGGGCTCATGGCCGGGGGCCGCCAGCAGACCATGAAGTACTACCAGGAGTCGGGGGGGGCGCTCAAGGTGATCGTCTTCCCCAAGCCGTTGGAGGCGGTGCACGCCTCGGCCCGGGAGCTGGCCAGCCGCGGCCTGACGTTGGGCGATGTGGAGCAGATCCGTGCGCGCATTGGCGGGTTCGAACTGGTGGAGCCGGAGGTGAACCGGAACCTGCTGTGCCGCACCCCGCGGCTCACCAAGGTGCGCGGGGTGACCGGCACGGGAGCTCGCTACGTGGAGCTCAACGAGTTGATCCTGGAGCGGGGGCGCGGCATCAGCGACGAGGACGTGGCCCGTGCCTCGGCGGTGTGCGTGCTGGGGGCCGATCGGGCCCGGGAGTTCTTTGGCACCGACGACCCGATCGGCAAGGCCATCGCCCTGGGGCGCGGCTCGTACCGCGTGGTGGGCGTGCTGAAGTACCGGGAGTTCTACTGGAACGAGGCCTCGACCTACAACGCGTTGGGGTGGATGAACCGCCTCATCCTGGTGCCGGTTACCGCCATGCTCGCCCGCGAGGCAGGTTCGGGGAGCGAGCGCGTGGACGAAATCGTGCTGCGCCTCGCCGCGCCGGAGGCCCACGGCGAGGCGGTCCCCGCCCTCAAGCGGCTGCTCTTGGCGCGCCACGGGGGGGAGGACTTCCAGGTGTACGACCGTCAGGAACGGCTCCAGCGCATGGATCGGGAGGGGCGGGTCTACGACATCACCTTCCTAGCCTGCGGCATCATCGCCCTGCTGGTGGGGGGGATCGTAGTGGCCAACATCATGTTGGCCTCCTTCCGGGAACGGATGCGCGAGGTGGGGGTGCGCAAGGCGCTGGGTGCCAAGGGGTGGCAGATCGGGGTGCAGTTCTTGGTGGAGAGCGTGATCGTCAGCGGCATAGGTGGGGCCGTGGGTCTCGTGCTGGGGGTGGGGTTCGTGCACGGGGTGGCGTACCTGGTGGGACAGCCGGCGGTGCTCACCCCGGCCATGATCGGGGCAGCGGCAAGCTGCGCCACTACCGTGGGGGTGATCTTCGGGCTGGCGCCGGCGGTGAAGGCGGCGAGGCTCGATCCGGTGGTGGCGCTCCGCTACGAGTGAGGGAAGGCATGGGCGAGCAAGGCGAGGAGCGGTCGGAAACGCGCCGCAGCGGGCGGTGGGCACCGCTGCGCCCCGGTGTGCTGGGCAACGGCGCCCGGCTGGCCCTGGGGGAGGCAATCCGCACCTCGTTGAGCGAGGTGTGGGCCCACAAGTTGCGCTCGTCGCTGACGCTCCTGGGTGTGATCCTCGGCACCATGGCGGTGGTGGTGATGGTAACCCTCATCGAGGGGATCAGGGTCATGGTGTGGGAGGGGTTCTACAGTCTCGGCTACGACGGCGTGATGTTCGTTACCTACCGGCCCCCCGACGACCCCACCGAACGGAAGAAACTGTTCCAGTCCCGGGGCCTTTCCGTGCGCGACGTGGAGGCCCTAGAAGCGTGGGGAGAATCGTTCCAGCACGTGGCGGCGCTCAACGCCAGCGACTCGTTGGTGCAGGCCGAGGGGGAGCAGCTGCGCGTGCGGGTGTTTGGCGTCACCCCCTCCTACGGCGTGGTGCGGAACCGCCAGGTGAGCAAGGGGCGCTGGCTGCTGGACTCGGACCAGCGCGAGCGGCGCAAGGTGGCGGTGCTCGGGGCCGACCTGGCCGAGAGACTCTTCGGGACCCGCGACCCCATCGGTCGGGAGGTCAAGGTTGCGGGGGACACCTACCGCGTGGTGGGGGTGGAGAGCCGCATCGGCAACAACATGGCCAACGACGGCGGCTGGAGCCGGCGCGAGATGAACGGCGTGCTCGTGCCCCTGGCCACCTTCCGCACCTACCTGCGGGGGGGCCAGCGGGTGGGCGCGCTGATGATCAAGACGGAGGACAAGGAGCAGCTTGCCGCCGTGTCGGCAGAGCTTAGCCGGCTCGTGCGCCGCTCCCACTCGGGGGTGGGGGATTTTCGCATCGAGGACGTGGCCTCGGAGATGCTGAAGGCGAGCAAGGAAATTGGGGAGTTGCTCCGCAACTGGACGGTGGTGCTGGCGTCCATGGCAGGCATTTCCCTGCTGGTGGGAGGGGTGGGCATCTACTCGGTGATGAAGATTTCGCTCGTGGAGCGGCTGTTCGAGATTGGCCTGCGCAAGGCCATCGGTGCCTCGGACCGGACCATCCTCGCCCAGTTCCTCATCGAGTCGGTATCGCTCTCGGCGCTGGGGGGGCTGCTGGGGTGCAGCCTTGGAGCCGCGCTCTGTGCAGCCCTCTCCCCCCTCTTCGAGGCGGGGCTGCCCCTCTCCCCCCTGGGGCTCGCCCTGGGAATCGGCTTTGCCGTGGCGGTGGGGGCGTTTGCCGGGGTGTTCCCGTCGCTGGCTGCAGCGCGCCTCACCCCCGTGGAGGCGCTGCGGGCCTAACCGGTTGCGCCCGAGTTCGACGGCGCTGGCCCCTCCTGCTGCCGCTGCAGCACGAGCACCCGTTCCACCCCGCCCAGGTCCACGATTCGCTCCAGCTCCTCGAGACCCCGGCTGCGGGCGTGCTGGGCCACCTCCTCCGCCTGGCCCTGGCCCAACTCCAAGAGGGCGCAGCCGGCCGGCGCCAGCAGGCGCGGCAGATCCTCCACGAGGGCGCGCACCACCTGGGTGCCCGTCTCGCCGCCGTCCAGCGCCAGGCGTGGCTCGAAGTGACGGATCTCCAAAGGTAGCTGCGCCAGGGTGGCCGAGGGAAGGTAGGGGAGGTTGGCCACCACCACCTGCCACCCCCCCTGCAGGTGGTGGGCCAGGTCGCCACAGGCGAGGTGCACGGCTGCGCCCCAGCGCCGAACGTTGTGCCGGGCCAGGGCCAGGGCCTCGGCCGAGGCATCGGTGGCCACCACGAACGCCCCGGGGCGCTCCAGGGCGAGGGTCACGGCCAGACAGCCGGTGCCGGTGCCCACATCGAGGATGCGAGGCTGCCGGTGGGGGGCGAGGGCGAGGGCCCGCTCCAGCAGCAGCTCCGTTTCCGGCCGTGGCAGCAGGGCTGCCGGGGAGACGGCAAACTCCCGGCCCCAGAAGGGGCAGCTCCCCACGATGTAGTGGGCTGGCTCGCCGCGCGCGCGCCGCTGGACCCAGGCCAGGAACTCGGCTGCGGCTCCCTCGGCCACCCGCGCGTCGCCGTGGGCCAGGAGCCAGCTTTCGGGAACAGCCAAGGCGCGCGCCAGCAAGAACTGGGCTTCCCGGCGGGGGGAGGTGTCGGCCACCACCGCAGCAAGGCGCGCCGCTGCCAGTGCCAACAGTTCCGCCACCGTCACGGGTTGCCCCCTGCCCGCGGGGGAAGGGCGAGACGGGCGGCCAGGGCGCTCGCCGCGACGCCGCTCACCACCGCGGCGCCCGCGGGCACCCCCGAGAGGGTGAGGGTAACGGCCGCCCCCGCCAGCACGAGCCCGGCTACCACCAGCGCGCGCTCCAGGCGGGCAAAGGCCGGGGCCGGGGAGCGGCGGCTGGCGGCAACGGCCAGGGCCACGGCAAAGAGCAGCCCGCCCCAGTACCCCAGGCCCAGACCTGCGGCAACGAGCAGGAAGCGATCCAGGGCGGTGACGGGCGGGGGCAGACGCCACGCCGCGAGCCCTGACAGGAGGACTCCCGTTGCCGCGCCCACCACGCCACCGGCCAGCACGAGGCGCACCCAGTGGAAGCCGGAACGCCAGGAGCGACGGGGCTGCTTGGTCACTGGGCGCGGGCCAGCTCGGCCTTGAGCCGCTCCGCCTGGAAGTGGGCGATGAGCGGCTCCACCACCAGATCCAGATTGCCGTCCAGCACCTCCTGCAGGCGGTGGAGGGTGAGGCCGATGCGGTGGTCGGTGACGCGGGACTGGGGGAAATTGTAGGTGCGAATCTTCTCCGAACGGTCGCCGCTCCCCACCATGGCGCGGCGCTCGGCCGCCTCCTTGGCGTGTTGCTCCGAGCGGACCAGCTCCAACAGACGCGCCTTGAGCACCCGCATTGCCTTGGCGCGATTCTGGATCTGGGAGCGTTCGTCCTGGCTCTGGGCCACCGTGCCGGTGGGCAGGTGGGTGATGCGCACGGCCGAGTAGGTGGTGTTCACCGACTGCCCGCCGTGGCCCGAGGAGCAGAACGTGTCGATGCGCAGGTCCTTGGGGTCGATGTCGATTTCTACCTCTTCGGCTTCCGGCAGGACCGCCACCGTGGCGGCGGAGGTGTGGATGCGCCCCGACGCTTCGGTCACCGGCACCCGCTGGACGCGGTGCACCCCGGACTCGTACTTGAGGCGGGAGTAGGCCCCTTCCCCCTCGACCAGCGCCACCGCCTCCTTCACCCCGCCCCGCCCCGCCTCCGAGAGGTCGGTGACGGTCACCCGCCACCCGCGGCCTTCGGCGTAGCGGGTGTACATGCGGAGCATCTCGGCGGCAAAGAGGGCAGCCTCCTCGCCCCCCGTGCCGGCTCGCACCTCGAGGATGACGTTGCGGCGGTCGTTGGGATCCTGGGGCAGGAGGAGGAGGCGGAGTTCCTGCTCCTTCCCCTCCAGGGTGGCTTCCAGGACCGCTGCCTCATCCTCCGCCAACCGGCGCAGCTCCTCGTCGTGTTCACTGGCCAAGAACTCCAGCGTATCGCGGTGCTGCGCCGCCACCCGCTGGTAGTCGCGGAACGCCTCCACGATGGGCTGGATTTCGGCAATGCGGCGGCTCACCTCGAGGAGGCGCTTGCGGTCGGCCAGTACCGCCGGGTCGGCCTGTTGGGCGCGCAGCTCCTCCCAGCGGCGGACCACCTCTTCCAGCTTGGCGAGCATGTCGTTCACGCCGTCAGCCTACCTTCCCACCCCTCCACCGACAAGGTGGCGATACTTCGTGCCGGAGGCAGCAACACGATCCGGGGCCTTGCGGCCCTGGCGGCAGCTCGTCCCGGGAGGGACGCTACGACTGGCTCTTCTTGGCGTAGCGACGCTGGAACCGTTCCACCATTCCGGCCGAGTCCACGAGCTTTTGCTTGCCGGTGAACAGGGGGTGGCAGGCGGAGCAGATCTCGAGACGGATCTCCTTCTTGGTGGATCGGGTCTTGAAGGTGTTGCCACACGCGCACTTCACTTCCACTTCGTAGTACGCGGGATGAATCCCCGGCTTCATCGTAAACCTCCGCATTCCCCGCCGTGGCGGGAG
>JACADV010000105.1 GCA_013388425.1 Thermoanaerobaculaceae bacterium
GGGCCAGGCGGCTTGCCTGGCCCCGCGGCGTCACCGGCGCACAGTGGCGGCGGCCAGGGAGCGGGCAAACCCTTCGATCTCCCCTTCCAGCTCCGGGGTGTTGCCCAGCTCGGCAATTCGCGCCACCAGAGCCGACCCCACCACCACCCCATCGGCCAATCGCGCCACGGCGTGCACCTGCTCCGGGTTGGAGATGCCAAAGCCCACCACCACGCGGGTGCCGGCAAGGCGGCGCACCAGCCGCACCTGCTCCCCGAGCCCCCCCTCCAGCACCTCGCGCATCCCGGTCACACCGGTACGGGCCACGAAGTACACGAACGCTCCAGCCAGCGCCTTGACGGCCTTGATGCGCCGACGCGTCGAGGTGGGAGCCACGAGGGGGATGAGGTCCACCCCCACACTGCTCAGGGTCTCCCACAGGGGCCGCGCTTCCTCCACTGGAGCATCGGTGACCAGCACCGCATCCACGCCGGCAGCGGCCGCATCCACGGCAAAGCGAGCCAGGCCGTAGCGGTGGATGGGGTTGAAGTAGCTGAAGAGCACCAGCGGGATCTCGCTGCGGAAGCGGATCTCCCGCACCACCTGCAGCACGGTGCCAAGGGTGGCACCCGCCGCCAGCGCGCGTTCACTGGCCCGCTGGATGACTGGGCCATCGGCGATGGGGTCGGAAAACGGCACGCCCAGCTCGACAATATCGGCCCCTGCCCGCTCCAGGGCCGCCACCAGCGCCGGCGTTCGCTCCAGGGAAGGGTCGCCGGCGGTGAGGAACGGCACGAAGGCCGCCCGCCCCTTGCGGCTGGCCCGCACGAAAGCGTCGCGAATCCGCCTTCTCACAACGCCACCCCCTCCAGCGCCGCCACCTCGCTCACGTCCTTGTCACCACGCCCCGACAGGCACACCAGCACCGCCTCCCCCCGTGGCAGCTTCCCCGCCACCCGACACACGTACGCCAGGGCGTGGGCCGGCTCCAGCGCCGGCACGATCCCCTCCAGCTCCGAAAGGAGGTGGAAGGCGGCCAGCGCTTCGCGGTCGGAAACGCGGGCGTAAGAAACCCGGCGCGTGTCGTGCCAGAAGGCGTGCTCCGGACCCACGGCAGGGTAGTCGAGCCCCGCCGACACGGAATGGGTGGGGGCGGTGAGGCCGTCCTGATCCTGGAGCACGTAGGTGCGCGTGCCGTGGAGCACGCCGGGGGCGCCTCCCGAAAAGCGCGCAGCGTGCTCGCCCAGGGTCGTGCCGCGCCCGCCTGCCTCCACCCCCACCAGCTCCACGTTCCGATGGGGGATGAAGGCCGTGAACATCCCCGCCGCGTTGGAGCCACCCCCCACGCAGGCCACCACGAGCCTGGGCAGGCCCCGATGCCGCTCGCGGATCTGCAGCAGCGCCTCTGCCCCGATCACCGACTGGAAGGTGCGCACCATCACCGGGTAAGGGTGCGGCCCCAGCACCGAGCCCAGTACGTAGTGGGTGCTCTTCACGTTGGTCACCCAGTCGCGCAGCGACTCGTTGATGGCGTCCTTGAGGGTGCGGCTCCCCGCGTCTACCCCCACCACCTCGGCGCCCAGCAGCTTCATGCGGTACACGTTGAGCGCCTGCCGCCGCTCGTCCTCCGTGCCCATGTAGATGCGGCACTCGAGCCCCAGGAGCGCAGCAGCCGTGGCCACGGCCACGCCGTGCTGCCCCGCCCCGGTTTCGGCGATCACCCGCGGTTTCCCCATGCGACGGGCCAGCAGACACTGCCCCAGCGCGTTGTTGATCTTGTGCGCACCGGTGTGGCACAGGTCTTCCCGCTTCAGGTAGATGCGGCCACCACCCAGATGCTCGGTGAGGCGCGCCGCCAAGGAGAGAGGCGTGGGCCGCCCGCAGTAACTCGCCAGCAACTCGTCCAGTTCCCTGCGGAAGGTGCGGTCCCGGCGTGCCTCCTCCCAGGCTGCCGCGAGCTCCTCCAGCGGCGCCATCAAGGTTTCCGGGACGAACCTGCCGCCCCACGCCCCAAAGTATCCCCGTTCGTCCGGCAACGGTTTCACAGCTCGCTCCTCTCCCCGCCGTTGGAGCTTGCCCCATCCCTGGCGGCGTCCCGCACCGCGGCCACGAAGGCGCGCATCTTGGCGGCGTCCTTGCGGCCCACCGCCAGCTCCACACCGCTGGCCACGTCCACGCCCGCGGGGCGGAACAGACGGATCGCCTCGCCCACGTTCTCCGCACCCAGCCCGCCGGCCAGCCAGAACGGCAGCTCCGCTGGCCGCTCCGCCAGGAGCGACCAGTCGAAGGTGCGCCCACTGCCGCCGCCACGCGGCGTTGCCGTATCGAAGAGGATGCGCGCCACGGCGGCAAACTCCTTCACCTCCTGCCAGTCTATCGCGCTTCCCACCGAGATGGCCTTCACGACCCGCTGCCGCCCGCCCAGCGCTGCACACACCGCTGGCGGTTCCTCACCGTGCAGCTGCACCAGGTCGAGCCCCGCCTCCTCCCGCACCGCCGCCACGAACCCTGCCTCCTGATCCCGGAACACCCCCACCTTGGGCACCCCGGCGATCCGCCGCACCCACCCCCAGTCCGCACGCGCAAGACAGCGGGGCGAAGCGGGGAAGAACACGAATCCCAGATAGTCGGCGCCTGCCTCCCGGGCCGCCTCAGCGTCCGCCGCCGAGGTCAGTCCGCAGATCTTCACCACGACCCGCACGCCACCAGCTCCCGCAACGCCGCCGCTGGGTCGTCGGACCGCAGCAGGTACTCCCCCACGAGAAACTGCCGGCGGCCACGCGCCAGGAAGGGGCGCAGGGTGTCGCCACCACGGATCCCGCTCTCGATGAGCACCAGCTGCTCGGGGGGAACCAGTTCCGCCAACCGCCCCGCCTCCTCCAGGTTCACGCGAAAGGTGGCGAGGTCCCGGGAGTTGATGCCCACGATCCCGACCCCAGCCGCGAGCACCCGCTCCAGATCGCGCCGGTCGTGCACCTCCACCACCGTTTCCAGGGCCAGTTCGGCTGCTGCCGCCACCAGTTCCCCCAGGCGCCGACCGGGGAGGAGACGGGCAATGAGGAGCACAGCGTCCGCCCCCGCCACCACCGCCTCCACGAGCTGCCGGCGCGAGAGGATGAAGTCCTTCTGCAGCACTGGCAGCGCCACTGCCCCTCGCACGAGGCGCAGCCAGATGAGCTCGCCAGCGAAGTACTCCGGTTCCGTGACCACCGAAATGGCCGCTGCACCCCCCTCCTGGTAGGCCCGCGCCAGCTGCACCGGCTCGAAATCGGGGCGCAGCCACCCGGCCGACGGCGAGCGTCGCTTGCACTCGGCCACCACGCGCACACCGGGAGCCGCCAACGCTCTTTGGAGGCTGCGCCCCTCCCTGCGCCGCCGCGCCTCGGCAACCTCCCGCGCCTGGCGCACGAGCTGGGCCGGCGGCGCCCCCCGCGGTAGCCGCGCCCGGGTCGACGCCGCGATGCGGGAGAGCAGATCGTGGCCGGGGTGGCTCACCGCAACTCTCCAGCCACGGCGATCACCTGCTGCAGCGTCGCCCACGCGGCCCCCCGGGCAAGGGCGTCTTGGGCCGCGGCAAAACCCTCCTCCAGCGAGGCGACCGTACCCGCCACCACCAGCGCTGCGCCCGCGTTGAGCGCCACGGCGTCGGCGGCGGCACCGCTTTCCTCCCCGCGGAGGATGGCAAGGAGGCGCGCCGCGTTCTCCGCGGCGCTGCCACCAGCAAGCGCCCCTGCCGCGGCCGCACCTGCGCCCACCTCCTGGGGATCCACGCTCCACCGCCCCGTCACCCGCCCTCCCCGCACCTCCACCACGACGGTGGGCGCGCTCACCGAGATCTCGTCGAGACCGTCCTCGCTGTGCACCACCCAGGCGTGCTCGCACCCTAGCCGCGCCAGCGTCTCCGCCACCAGCGGCTGGACCTGCGCCGAAAACACGCCCACCACCTGCCGCTGCACCCCGGCCGGGTTGGCCAGCGGACCCAGAAGGTTGAACAGCGTGCGCACGGCGAGGGCCCGGCGCACCGGCATGACCGCCCGCATAGCAGGGTGGAGGCGGGGCGCAAAGAGGAAGGCAAAGCCGGTGCGATCCAGCAACGTCCCCAGCGCCTCGGCCTCCAGCTCCAGCGGCACCCCCAGGGCCTCCAGCACGTCCGCCGAGCCGCAGCGCGAGGAGATGGAGCGATTCCCGTGCTTGGCCACGGCCACCCCACACGAGGCCGCCACCAGCGCGGCGCCCGTCGAGATGTTGAGGGAGCCCGAGCCGTCCCCCCCCGTGCCGCAGGTGTCCACCACCGGCTGCCGCTGGCACACCACCGGCACGGCGAGCCGGCGCAGCACCCGCGCCGCTGCCGCCAACTCCCCCGGCGTTTCCCCCTTGGCCCGCAGGGCGACGAGAAACGCTGCCTGTTGCGGTTCGCTCCACGCCCCCGACATGAGGGCCACGAAACACTCCTCCATGGTGGCTTCTGACAGCTCCTCCCCGGCCAGCAGTGCTTCCAGCACCTCGCGTATCATCCTCGCCCCCCTTCGCGGGCCGTGCCCTCCCTCCCTTCCCCGCCCCCCCTGGCGGCGAGGAAGTTGGCTACGATGCGTTTCCCGTGGCGCGTGAGGTACGACTCGGGGTGGAACTGCACGCCCCAGTGGGGCCGACTGGCGTGGGCCAGCCCCATGACCAGCCCGTCCTCGGTCCAGGCGGTGACGACGAGCTCCGCTGGCAGCGTCGCCCGCTCGGCAATCAACGAGTGGTAGCGCGTGGCCTCGAAGGGATCCGGGATCCCCGCAAACAAACCCGTGCCACCGTGCCGGATGGCCGACACCTTGCCGTGCCGGGGCTCGCCAGCTCGCACCACGCGACCCCCGTAGGCCACGGTCATGGCCTGGTGGCCCAAGCACACGCCCAGCATGGGCACCGCCACTGCAAGCTGGAACAGCTCCACACACATCCCCGCCGCTTCTGGCACGCCAGGCCCGGGAGACACGACGATGGCCCGCGGCCTGCGGGCCAGCACCTGCGCTGGCGAAGCGGCGTCGTTGCGCACCACCCACACCTCCTCCTCCCCCGCCAGCTCGCGCAGGTACTGGACGAGGTTGAAGGTGAAGGAGTCGTAGTTGTCGATCATGGCGATCATGACTCCATCCCCTCCGCCAACTGCACCGCCAACGTGAGCGCCGCTGCCTTGCTCTCGCACTCGCGAAGCTCGCGCTGGGGATCGGAATCGAACACCACTCCAGCCCCCGCCTGCACGTGCACAGCACCGCCGCTCGCCACCGCCGTGCGGATGGCAATGCAAAAGTCCATGTCGCCCCCACTGTCCACGTACCCCACCGCGCCGCCGTACACGCCGCGGCGCACGGTCTCCAGCTCTTCGATGAGCTCCATGGCCCGAATCTTGGGGGCACCGGTCAAGGTGCCGGCGGGGAAACAGGCCAGCAGCAGATCCAGCGCGTCCAGCTCCGCCTCGAGCTCTCCCCGCACCTCGCTCACCAGGTGCATGACGTGGGAGTAGCGCTCCACGTCCATGAACCGCACCACCTCCACGGTGCCCGTCCGGGCCACGCGCCCCACGTCGTTGCGCCCCAGGTCCACGAGCATCAGGTGTTCGGCCCGCTCCTTCTCGTCTGACAGGAGTTCCTCAGCGAGGCTGGCGTCCTCCTGGGGGGTTCTCCCCCGCCGCCTCGTCCCAGCGATGGGGCAGGTGGTAGCCAGACGCCCGCGCAGCCGCGCCAGGGTCTCCGGGGAGGAGCCCAACACCTGCGCTGGCCCCGCATCCAGGTAGAACATGTACGGCGAGGGGTTGGTGAGGCGCAGGGCACGGTAGAGGAGGATTGGCGACACCTCGAGCCGCCGCGACCAGCGGCGGGAGAGCACGATCTGGAACGCCTCGCCGGCACGGATCTCCTCGCGCGCGCGGCTTACCGCTGCGAGGAAGTGCGTCTCCTCGGGCACCACCTCCCACGGACCCTGGAAGGGAGCCTCGACCAGCGACGGCAGCACCGCCGGCCGAGCTGCATCCAACGGTGCCGCCAGTACCCGCTCCAGGTGGGCCAGCCGGGCCAGGGCGTGCGCGTACCCCGCCTCTCCGGCGCTGCCCTCGCCCAGGGCCACCAGCAGCAGGCGTTGCCGCACCCGGTCCAGCGCCGCCACCGCGGGGTAGATGCCGAACCAGGCCTGGGGCAGGCGCAAGGGATCCGGCAGCCGCTCCGGCAAGCGTTCCAGAAGCCGCACCGCGTCGTAGCCCAGCCACCCCACTGCCCCACCCGCAAAGGGCGGGAGATCCTCCACCGGCGCCCGTCCTTCCCCCAGCAGCTCCCGCCGCAGCACCGCCAGGGGCGGCCCGGCCACCTCCTGGCCGTCGCGGCGCACCACCCCCTCTTCCACGGACACCACCCGCACTGGGTCGCACCCCGCCAGCGACCAGCGCCCCACCCGCTCGCCCCCCTCCACGCTCTCCAGCAGGAAGGGACAGCGCCCCGCGCGGGCGAGGCGCAGGAGCATCCCCGTGGGCGTCACGGTGTCCGCCGTCAGCTCCTTCACCACCGGCACGAGCGGGTAGCGACGGGCCAGGGCCAGGAACTCGGGCAGTGAGGGGCGGCTCATCTTTCTCCCCGGGAGCGCCGCGCCAGTTCCTGGTTCACCTCGCCCGGCGTCACCCCCTGCGCCGTCATCACCACGGCCAGGTGGTAGAGGAGATCGGCAATTTCCCACACCAGGTTCTCGTGGTCGCCGTTCTTGGCGCCCAGCACCACCTCGCCCGCCTCCTCCAAGAGCTTCTTGAGCGCCAGGTCACCCTCGGCAAACAGACGCGCCGAGTAGGAGCCAGCCGGCCGCTCGGCAAAGCGCTGGCGGAGCGTGGCAAAGAGGGGGGCGAGGGTGAGCCCCTCCCGGGGGGCGTTGCCCAGCAGGGGCTCGTGGAAACAGGAGGTGGCACCGGTGTGGCAGGTGGGGCCCCGCGGCCGCGCCAGCACCAAGAGCGCATCCCGGTCGCAGTCGGCCACGATGCCCACCACGGCCAGGGTGTGCCCCGAGGTTTCGCCCTTGCGCCACAGCACCCCGCGCGAGCGCGAATGGAAGTGCACCTCCCCCACCGCCACCGTGCGCTCCAGCGCCTCCCGGTCCATCCAGCCAAGCATGAGCACGGCAAGGGAATCGGCGTCCTGCACCACCGCCGGCAGGAGGCCGCCTTCGTCGAAGCGGAGCTGGTCCATGTGCAGTGCCGTACCGTTCCAAAGGGGTGAAGGCTCGCTCACGTTCGCTCCTCGAGGCGCACCGGGATCCCGGCTGCCGCCAACGCCCTCTTGATCTCCTCGATGCGGACGCGCGCCTGGTGGAAGATGGTGGCCGCGAGCCCCGCATCCGCCCCCGCCTGCGCCGCCGCCACGAAGTGCGCCGGTGTCTCGCCACCCCCCGAGGCCACGATGGGCACCGTGACGGCAGGGCGGACGGTGGCCAGGAGTTCCTCGTCGAAACCCCGGCCCGTGCCGTCGCGGTCGACGGAGGTGAGGAGGATTTCCCCCGCGCCCAGCGCCTCCGCCCGTGCCACCCACTCGCACACCTCCAGGCCCGCCAAGCGGCCTGCCGCGTGGGTGGTCACCTGGAACCCCGCGGGTCCGCGCCGCACGTCCACCGCCAGCACCACGCACTGGCTCCCGAAGCGCTCGGCCAGGCGGGTGAGCAGCGGCGGGTCAGTCACTGCGGCGGTATTCAGCGCCACCTTGTCGGCGCCGGCGGCAAGGAGCGCCGCCGCATCCTCCTCCCCGCGCACCCCCCCGCCTACCGTGAAGGGGATGTCCAGCACTTCGGCCACGCGGCGGACCGTCTCGAGCATGGCGAGGCGCCCCTCCAGCGTCGCCGCCACGTCCAGGAGCACCAGCTCATCGGCCCCCTCGTTGCGGTAGCGCACCGCCAGCTCCGCAGGATCACCGCTGTCGCGCAGGTGGCGGAAGTTCACCCCCTTGACCACCCGCCCTGCGCGCACGTCCAGGCACGGAACGATGCGGAACGCTGGCATCACCCACCCCCCAGGCGCGCCAGCAGCTCGCCCACCGTCGCCCGCCCTTCCACCAGCAGCGTGCCCACGATCACCCCGGCCAACCCTGCCGCGGCGAGGGTGCCCAGCCGCTCCACGTCCTCCACACGACCCACCCCGCCCGAGGCAATGACGCCAGGGCCGAAGGCCGCGAGGGCAGCCCGCAGCACCTCGAGATCGGGACCTGTGCCGGTACCGTCCCGCTCCACCGCCGTGACGATCAGGTGGCGCACCCCCTCCCCCCGCATCCTCGCGGCAAAGCCGGCCAGCGGCTCGCCGGAATCGGCGGTCCACCCGGAAACCACCACCGTACCTGAGCGGGTATCCGCAGCCACGGCAACGGCCTCCGCGTCGTGTGCCAGGGCTCGAGCGAGGAGCGCCCCGTCCCGCTGCGCCGCCGTCCCCAGCACCACCCGCGCCACCCCCACACCCTTGAGCGCCTGGATATCCTCCCAGGAGCGCACCCCGCCCCCCACCTCTACCGGACACGCGACCCGCCCCACCAATCGGGCCAGCACCGCCCGGTTGCTCCCGGTGCCCAAGGCGGCGTCGATGTCCACCACGTGCAGCCACGGCGCCCCCGCGGCGGCAAAGTGCTCGGCCAGCTCCACCGGGTCGGGGTGGACCACCCGCATCTGGGCGGCGCGCCCCTGGCGCAGGCGCACCGCCTGCCCACCGGCCACGTCGATGGCGGGGTAGAGCAGCATCGACCTCACACGTCCTCCGAAAGGAAGTTGCGTAGCAGCACCGCCCCGTCCTCCCCGCTCTTTTCGGGGTGGAACTGCACCCCGCACACCCGCCCCCGCCGCGCCACGGCGCAGACGTGGGTGTTGCCGAAGGGCACCGTGGCCACCTCTTCCTCGGGGTCGGCAATGGCCACGAAGGAGTGCACGAAGTACATCCACGGGCCGGAGGCGAGACCGCGCAGGAGGGGATCGTCGCGCCGGGGCTCCACCCGGCACCAGCCCATGTGGGGGACTCGCTCCCCTTCCGGCAGCCGCACCACTTGCCCCCGCAGCAACCCCAGTCCCCGCGTGTGCCCGTGCTCCTCCGAGGCTTCGAAGAGCAGCTGGTGGCCCAGGCAAATGCCGAGAATGGCAGCGCCCGCCCCCGCCGCCCGACGCAGCGCCACGTCCAGCTCGAGCGTGCGCAACCGGCCCATGGCGGCGGGAAAGGCGCCCACCCCCGGGAGCACGATGCGCCGGGCGCTCACGACCACTTCGGGGCGGTCCGTGACCGTCACCGCTGCGCCTGCGCGCTCCAGACCCCGCACCGCGTTGGGCAGGTTCCCCACCCCCGAGTCCACCACCACCACCTTCACGGGCTGCACCACCGGCCTCCTGCACCGCTCACTTGGTGAGCGTCCCCTTGGCGGACGGAACCTCCGTCCCGCCGGGCGAAATGGCCTGCCGCAGCGCCAGCGATGCCGCTTTGAACAAAGCCTCTGCACAGTGGTGGGGATCCACGCCCCGTTCCAGATCCAGGTGGAGGGTGAGGCGTGCCCGGCTGGCCACTGCCCGCCAGAACTCCCCCACCAGGGTGAGGGGAAACTCACGGGTCACCCAGGCGGTGAGCAGGTGGTCCGGCACCGCCACGCGGCAGAACGGACGGCCCGACAGGTCCAGCACTGCCCGCGCCAGCGCCTCGTCCATGGGCGCGTAGGCGAAGCCGAAACGGGCCAGCCCCGCGCGGTCGCCCAGCAGCTGGTCGAGCGCCTGCCCCAGGGTGAGCCCCACGTCCTCCACGGTGTGGTGGGCGTCCACGTGCAGGTCGCCCCGTGCCTCCACCTCCAGGCCGATGCCGGCGTGGCGCCCCAAGCTCGTCAGCATGTGGTCTAAGAACCCCACGCCAGTGGCCACCGTGCACGTGCCCGGCCGCAGGGTCACCGTCACACCCACCGCCGTCTCCTCGGTGATCCGCTCCACCCACGCCCGTCGTTCAGTCATTGCCCACCTCCGCGGCCGCCCGCAGGACGGCGTCGTTCTCCTCGGGCGAGCCCACGGTGACCCGCACGTACCCCTCGCGATCCAGTTCCGGGATGACCCGGATGGCGATGCGGCGAGCGAGGAACGCCGCCGCCAGAGAGCTGCCGCTCCAGCCGCGCCGCCGCAGCAGGAAGAAGTTGGCCTGCGACGGCACGACCTCGAAACCTGCGAGTCCTGCCAGCCCCGCCGCAAGCCGCTCCCGTTCCTCCACCACCTGGCCCACCAGTTCTCCCTCCAGCGAGCAAAGCTCTGCGGCCGCGCGGAAAGCGGCGGTCACCGCACAGCCGGTGGCGTAGGGCAACACCTCCCCAGCAATCCGAGCGATGAGGGCTGGATCCCCGACACACGCCCCAGCCCGCACCCCGGCCAGCCCCCAGGCTTTGGAGAGGGTGCGCAGCACGGCCAGGTTGGGGTGGGCCGCCAACAGTGGCCCGGGGTCGGCGGTGGAGAACTCCACGTAGGCCGCATCCCAGATCACCGGTTTGCCCAGCGCCAGCACGGCGCGGAACAGCGCTTGGGGCACCTCGCCCCCGGTGGGGTTGTTGGGGGAACAGAGGAGAATCGCGTCGGCGCCGGGAGCCAGCGCCAGGAGCTGGGTGGCGTCCACGGAAAAATCCGGTGGGCGCAACAGCACCGCGTCGAGCTGGAAGCCAATGCGCCCAGCCAGCACCGGCACCATCGAAAAGGACGGCGCCAGAGCCACGAGCCTCCCCCCTCGCCCCACTAGCGCCCGCAGCGACGCGGCCAACAACTCGTTGGAGCCGTTGCCCACCAGCGTTCCAGCGGCCGTCCAGCGGTACAGCTGCGCTGCCGCCTCCCGCGCTGCCCGCCCGTCCATGTCGCCGTAGCGCCGCCACTCGGCAGCTTGGAGCAGCGCCAGCACTCGCGAGCGGAACGCCGGAGAGGCTTCCCGGGGCGCCTCGTTGAGGTCCAGGCGGATGGCGCCCGCCGGCACCTCGGGGCGTCGGTACCCGCCCACCTCCTGCGCTGCCGTCACGCCGTGCCCCGACTTCCCCGGCTGAGCGCCGCCGCGTGCAGCGGCAAGTCCTCCGCCAGAGCCAGCGTGCGCGCCGCCGTTGCCAGCGTCCGGTAGCGGTGCGGCGCCACGCTCACCACTGCCGTCCGCCGCACGAAGTCCCACACCCCGAGCGGCGAGCCAAAACGGGCCGCCCCGGCAGTGGGCAGCACATGGTTGACGCCCACCACGTAGTCACCCAGCACCGCCGGCGAGAACGGGCCCACGTACACAGCCCCTGCCCGCTCGATGCGGTCCACCAGGCGCAGCGGATCGTCGACCAAGAGCTCCACGTGCTCTGGCGCAATTCGGTTAACGAGCTCCAGCGCCTCCGCCTCGTCCCGCACCGTGATGATCGCCCCCCACCGGCGCAGCGCCGTGCGGGCCGCCGCATCCCGCGGCAGGGCGCGCAGCGCCCCCCGCACTCGCCGCTCCACCTTCTCGGCCAGACTCCGCGAGGTGGTGAGCACCACCGCCAACGCGTCGGGATCGTGTTCCGCCTGGGCGAGGACATCGCCCGCCACCAGGTCCGCCTCGGCATGGCCGTCGGCCACCACCACGATTTCCGATGGCCCCGCCACGCCGTCCACATCCACGACCCCGTACACCGCCCGCTTGGCGGCGGCCACGAATCGGCCGCCAGGGCCCACGATCTTGTCCACCGGCGTCACCGACTCGGTGCCGTAGGCCAGCGCGGCGATGGCGTGGGCGCCGCCCATCAGGTACACCTCCCGCAGGTTCAGCCGGTCGAGCACGTAGCGCAGGTGCGGCGAGCTCAAGAACGCCCGGGGCGGGGTGGCCACGGCAAGGCGACCCACCCCCGCCACCTGGGCAGGGATCACCGCCATCAACAGCGACGACACGTAGACTGCGGCCCCCCCCGGCACGTACACCCCCACCGCGTCCAAGGGGTGGACGCGGATCCCCAGGTCGCCGTTCTCCCCTGCCTGGGTGAACCCCTTTTGCTGCTCCAGCTCGTGGAAGACCCGCAGGTTCTTGATGGCGAGCTCGATGGCCGCGGCAAACTCCTCCTCTACGCTCTCCGCTCCGCCCACCTCCCCGTGGAGGCGGAAGTCCGAGACCGAGAGCCCCTTGAGGTCGTACCGCCGCACGTAGGAGACGAGCGCCGCGTCGCCGCGCTTCCTCACGGCCTCCACGACGCTGCGCGCCCTGTCCATCACCGCCGGGGACAACACCTCGCCGAGCCGCCCTTCCAACCGCGTCAGGTACCGTTGGCATCGAACCTCTTCGCTGCGCCAGATCTTCATGCTGCCCCTCCCAGCGTGCGCCACAGCGCACGGATTCTCTCTCCCTCCAGGTGAAGCGCCGCCCGGTTGGCGATGAGGTACGGGGCGACCCGCATCCACTCTTCAACCGGAACCAGCCCATTCTCGCGCAAGGTCTGCCCCGTTTCCACCAGGTCCACCACCGCGTCGGTGAGGGCGAGCCGCGCGGCCAGCTCGACCGAGCCGGCCAGGGGCACCACCGTCACCCATTTGCCGCGCCGGCGGGCCAGTTGCCGCACCAGCGTCGGGTACTTGGTGGCCACCACCAACGGCTGTCCGTCCCGCTGCAGCGCTGCGCCCGGCTTGGCGATGAGCGTGAGGGTGCACTGCCCCACCGGCAACCGGAGCAGGCGCAGCACATCGCTCTGCCGTTCCAGCACCTGGTCCAGTCCCACCACACCGCAGTGGGCCACCCCCTGCTCCACGTACACGGGCACATCCGCATCCTTGAGCAGGAGCAGGCGCATGCCCGCGCTCTCCACCACCAGCGTGCGCCCCGCCCCCCGCACCGCCTCCGCCACCGGCACACCACAGCGCTCGAACAGCTCCAGGAGCGGATCCAGAAGCCGGCTCTTGGGCAACGCCACCGTCAGCATGCCTCCTCCAAGGCCACACCCAGCAGCACGCACGCGCCGGCAGCGCGCATCGCCCGAGCCCCGGCCCGCACCTCGTACTCCCCGCCCGCCGCCACCACTGCCCGCGTGCGCCGCCCCCACACGGAAAACACCAGGCCGCTGTAGTACTGCCCAGCCAGCGCAGGAGCGGCGTCGATGCTGGCCGTGGCGCCCCGCCTCTCGATGCGCGCGCACAGGGCGGACAGGCGCTCCAGCTCCGCGCGAAATCCGAAGAACTCCGCCCAGCTTGCCGCTGGCTCCCCCAAGAGCGCCCCTTCCAGGTAGCGCCGGGCCTCACCCGTCAGTTCGAGGGCGTGGCGCAACCCCGACAGGTCCCGCGCCACGACCATCTCCAGCAACTCCGCATTCCCCTCGCTGGCCCCCAGGCGCAGCAGAAGGCGCTGCGCCATGTCGGCCACGCTCACGGTGACGTGACAGGTTGCCACCTCGATGCCGGTGGCGGCCAGCAGTTCGAGGGCGAGGGTGCATGCCTCCTCGCCCCCCCGCGCCACGCCGTAGCACTCGAAGCCAAGCTGGTACAGCTCCGGCAACTCGCGCAGCCGTGCCGGCTTGGGGCGCACCACCTCCCCGGCGTAGCAGATCCGCACCGGCCGGTCCGGATTCAGCCACGGCGCCATGACCCGGGCAGCTAAGGGCGTGAAATCGGTGCGCAGGGCGATCACCCTCCCCCCCCGGTCCACGAACCGGTACCCCTCCCCGGCTGCCTCCTCCGCGTACTCCAGTACCGGCAGCACCACTTCCTCGTACCCGGCAGCAGCGAGCAGCTCCAGGCAGCGGCGTTCCGCCTGCCGTTGCCGCGCCACCACCCCCCCTACCAGCGCCAGCACCCCCGAAGGCACCACTGCGGGCGGGTTCATGCAGCCACCTCCTCGAGACCGAGGGCCCCAGCCATGGCCCGCACCGGCGGTGCCACGCCGCACATAGCGGCAAACTGGCTGGCGCCCTGGTAGAGCAGTACTTCCCGGCCGTCCACGTAGCTCCAGCCACGCTCCTGGGCAAGGTGGGCCAGGAAGGTGGGCTGTCTGCCGTACACCAGGTCCACTGCCACGGCGCCCGGAGGCAGGCGCAGCGCCTCCAGAAGCGGCGACGGCTCGCCCCCCGCCCCCGCCGGCGTGGCGTTGATCACGGCCACTGCCTGGGAGGAGGCCGCCGCCGACACCGCCTCGGCCCCCAGGCTCCTGGCCACTACCTCGGCCTTGGCCGCGTCCCGGGCCACCACCAGCGGCCAGGCGGAGGCAAGCTGCACCGCCACTGCAGACGCCCGCCCTGCCCCCCCCCCACCCCCCCCCCCCCCCCCCAGGCCCCCCCACCCGCACCCCCCCCCCC
>JACADV010000106.1 GCA_013388425.1 Thermoanaerobaculaceae bacterium
GCGTTCCAGGAGACGCTGGTGCGCTCAGCCGACTTTGCCCGTGCCAGCGCTTCCCTCGTCAAGCACGTGAGTGTTCCACTGGAGGTGCTGTTCCTCGGCGCCTTCCTGGCCACTCTGGCACGCCACGCGGTGAGCCTGGGCATCGTCGGTGTGGCTGGGCTTGCGGCCGGCACGTGGGTGCCCGCGAAGCTGCCTTGGCTCCTGGTGGGCGCGGTGCTGCTGGTGGTCATGAGCTGGGGTCTGGCGCTGCTCCTGGTGGTGGCGGGGGCGGTGCTCCCCGACCTCTCCCACCTGGTGGGCAGCGGCACCATGGTGCTGTTCTTCTTGACGCCGGTGCTCTACCCAGCAACTCTGGTTCCCGCCCCCCTGGCTCGGTGGCTCCCCGCCAACCCGCTGGTGGGCGCCCTGGAGCTGTTCCGGTCCGCGCTCATTGGCGGGCGGGTTGCGCCGGTGGCGGTGGGCGTCACGGCCCTGGTGGCGGCAATCTGCCTTGTGGGGGGGAGCGTGGTGTTTTCCCGGCAAGCCATGGCGGTGCGGGATTTGGTCTAGTGAAGGCAGGCAACTGACCGAGGCCTGGCCTCGGATGGGAGGTTTCGATGGTGTGGAGACAACTCGTCACGATCACCCTGGCTGGACTGCTGCTGGCAGCAGGCACCGGCCGAGCCCAGGAGGCACCACCCGCGGGACCCGCAGCGACGCCCACGGCCACCCCCGAGGAGCCGAGCTTCGAGCCGCCGCAAAGTTACGAGGAGTGGGCAAAGATGTACTACGAGCCCATGAAGGTGCGCAAGGAAGACGCCGTGGACCTGGGGAACGGTCGCATCAGGATGCTGCGCATCTTCTCCGGCCAGGAGTTCGAACTCATCGGCGAGGAGGGTGAGTTCTACATCGTCCGGGAGCTCCCCATCGACGATCCCCAGTCCAACCTGCACAGGGCAATGAAGAAGATGCAGCGGATATCCCGCTACCGGTCTGCCCGGGCCGATTACTTCAAGGATAAGTACATCATTGCCGACGATCCGGACCTCCCGCCGCCGTTCACGGACCGCTTGGAGTTCGAGCGGGTTGGAAGGGGTTTGCCGGACGGGGGGCGGTGGCAGATGTCGTTCGACGTGGCCGATATGAACGGCGACGGCCGGCTCGACATCGTGGCGCCGCCGCCGCGGCTGGCCGACACCAAGGTGCCGACCATCTTCCTGCAGCAACGCGACGGGAGCTTCAAGAGGTGGGAGGGCACCACTTGGCCCACCGAGGCCAAGCTGGACTACGGGGCGGTGCGGGTGGCGGACTTCGACCTGGATGGCAAGCTGGACATTGCCATCGCCTGCCACTTTGCACCTTCGTACCTCCTCTACGGCAACGGCAAGGGGAACTTCACCCGGTACGTGACGCTACCCAAGGCCAACAAGGTGCTCACCTCGCGAGCGCTCACGGTGGCCGACTTCGACGCCGACCGCCGTCCGGATCTCGCCCTCTACGCCGAGGTGGATGTGGACATGGCCACCTCGCAGCAGGTGGGTTCCGGGCTTGCCTGGGTAATCTTGAACAAGCCGGAGGGGTTCAAGGTCATCTCCGAGTTTCCCGCCCAGCTGCACGGCGACTGGCTCACGGCTGCCGATCTCGACCGCGACGGCTGGACCGACTTGCTGCTCACCTCCCGCAAGGCCTCGATGCGCGACCTGGTGTTCCGCAACCTGGGGGGAGGCGAGAAGTTCGAGGCGGTGGCTTCGGTGAAGATGCCAGCGCTCGCCTACGTGTTTGCCAACGCGGCGGTGCCGCTGGATGGCTTTGCTTCTCCCGACCTCGTGCTGTGCTTCGAGCAGTGGAGCCCCCAGCAGCGGGGGCTGCCAGCTCAGGCTTGCGCCATCTACCACTTCCACGACGAGCACGGCACGCCAAGTCTCGAACCCAAAGTTTCGCTGCTCCTCAAGAAGAGCGAGGAGTACAACAACATCAAGGGGATCGCGGCGGGGGACATCGACGGGGACGGGCGCAACGACCTGGTGCTCATCACTGTGCACGGGGAGGTAAGGATCTTCCTGCAGTTGGCGGACGGGATCCTCTACGAGGAGCGCTCGCCGGAGATTGCCCTGGGTGACACGGATCCCTTCGACGTGAAGATCGTGGACCTGGACGGTAAGGGGATGAAGGAGATCGTCATTGCTGGTTCGCCCCGCGGCCAGGGTCCTGGGGGCGGCTTCTTCGTCTATACGCCCCGCCTCAAGAAGGCTGCCAAGTAGGCCCGCTCTCGGGGCGCGCGAGGGCACCTGCTGGGGGGGGCTTGACAAGCGGGCGCGAGGGACGTACCTTGATGCCGGTGCAGCATAGGAGGGTTTCAAGAAGCCGTGAGCGGTTCAGAAAATCCAGGCGGGGAGGTGATGCGAGCGAGGGGGAAGCGAGAGAGTTGCAGGTGGGAAAGGGAACTCAACTCGTGAGAAGTGAGAACGACGAAGGAGGAAGGACATGAAGAAGGCTTTGATTTTTGCTCTGGCACTGGTGCTCGCGGGCGGGGTGGCGTACGCCAACTACTGCGCGCGGGACTACGTGCCGGCCGCGACGCTGCTCGTGCCGTACGCAGTGGTCGGGATGGACTCCACGGGGTTGACCCCCAAGTCCCCCGGCTTGAGCACCCTGCTGTGGGTGACCAACGTGTCCAGTGCGAAGCAGCTCATCCACGTTTGCGTGTGGGATGCCTGGTCGGAACCGGTAGTGGACTTTGACGAGATCCTCTCCGGTTACGACGTGTGGGGTATTAACTTCAGCGACATGCTCACCGGGCACTTCGACTACTTCGACACGGGCTTCTCTGGGGGCTTCTGGTACACCCCCACCGGTAAGCCGGTGGGTAGCGGCACCAACCTTGGCTACCTGGGGACGCCGTTCGGGCCCAGCTCCAACTGCACTACCCCGACGCTGGTCGCGCCCCAGGACACCGACTTCGGTGGCGCGCCGTCTGGTTGCGCCTTCCCCTACGGCTACCACCCGGAATACGGGAGCGGCATCGTCCGCCGTCTGCGGAACGCCATCGTCACGGCTGACGCCCAGTACAACCTTTGCGCCAGTGGGAACCCCTTCATCGCCAATCCGCCGTGGCTCGATTCGCTTACCAAGAACCCGTTGTTCTTCTACGTGACGGTGGACGCGGTCAACGCCTGCAGCCTGTACTTCGCGGATAATACCTCATACTGGGACAATGACGTCCCCTCGGAAAACAATGTCTTGATTGGCGACATCGTCTACGTCGACTACGACACCAACCGCTCCGACTCCATCCCGGCGGTGCACATCGAGGCCGACCCCGACTTCGAGCTCGGTCTTGAGGGGCGTTACTTCTACTCGCTGAGGTACGATACGAATGGTACCGACACCCGCGAGCCGCTGGCCACGGCCTTTGCCTTCCGCTACATGAACGCGGGCGGCGTGTCCACGGAGCTCGTGGTGTGGAAGTCCGAGGTTGACGCTCTCTACCCGGATCTCTTGTACTTCTACTACTGGTGGGCGGGAGATCCCTACGTGTACTACGCCTGGGACATGAACGAGAACTCCAAGACCCGCGGCTCCGGACCTTCCGGCTTCGAGACGCCGGAACCCAACGTGATCCCCTTCGAAACCCAGAAGGTGCCGCTCAACACGACCAACTGGACGGGCTTGATGGAAGGCGACGGGTGGATGCTCCTGGTCTTCAACCCGTCGATTCCGTACGCTTCCCAGCCTTACTTCTTCTTCATCCAAGCCTGGGCGGGGGTGGTGTACAACATGGTCAACCCGGTCACGGGCGTGACCTTCTCCACCATGACCGAGGCGGCCACCATGGCCAACGTGTGGTGCTTCCCCGATCAGACGCTGGCGCGGACCCCAATCCTTGGCATCAACTACAACTACAACTTCTGACCTCCTGCTGAAAGCGAACCTGGCCGGGCGGCGCAAGCCGCCCGGCCTTTTTTGTGTGTCGCCACACGCCTTGCCCTGGACACCGCCGCCGGTGGCACCTATACTGTCTGCGTGGAGGAGGTCGAACCCATGCAGCGACAAGGAATTCAGTATCTCGCCACGGTGCTGCTTCTGGGGGGCGCTGCGCTTGCCCCCCAGCGGGTGGAGGCCCAGTGCTACGAGGTCTCTCCCAAGCTCACCGACATCTGCGGTCAAAGCAGCGAGTCGGCGTATATCTCGAGTCAGGTGATGCACCTGCGTGTGGTGGCCGTGCCCGAATCGAGCGGCACCACGCACTACCTTCTCTACGGCTACCCCAACTCCCTGGACGTGTTCAAACTCAGCAACCCACTGGCTCCCACCAAGGTGAATAGCAGCCCTATTCGGCCCGCGTGGTACATTGACGAGGGCAACCACACCGATCTGACGGACCACCTCAAGGCCATGGTGGTGGCCAATGGCTTTCCCTACGCTTTCGCTCCCCTGTACAGCTGGGGGTGGGACTGGTTTGAGGTGGGGTCCTCACCCAAGTTCATGAATTCCGGGTATCACCCGAAGGGCTCGGTGAAGCCGGGGTACGTGACCGCTGCCCTGCTCGTGGCTGACAACACCGCCTACTTGATCGGCCAGAGGTTGGAGAATTCGAGCGCCGACTCTGCAGTGAAGATCTACACCGTTTCCACCTTCACTCAGAGCAAATGGTCTGCCCCCCGGGCCGCCAGCGCCCTCACCAACTACGCCGTCGTGGAGGCGGGGCGCAGCTCCGACCCGGCACCCTTCAACACCTTCAGCCTTTCGTCTACCCTTGCGTATCTGACCTGGGAGACGGGGGGTAAGCGCTTCCTCCTGATCCGCGGTGGGTCCCAGGCGGTGCTGGTGGACGTGACGGACCCGGTGTTCCCCCGCTCGCTGCGTCTCGTTGCCAGCTCCTTCAACCCCGGCGATCCAGGCGCCAGCCAGGTGATCGTGGCTCCTGAACTCTTCACCGGGACTTGGCTCATCGATGCCGTGCGCGCTCGCCTCATCGTCGCCTCGACCACAGAGCCCAAGGTGAGTTTCTTCGACGCGTCGCTCCCCCCCTCGGCGGGGGTTCCCTCCTTTACCCGGATCGGCCAGCCCCTGGCGTGGCTGCCCGCCAAGCCCGAGAAGTTTTCTCCCTACTTTGCGGTGGGTGGCGACATCCTGTACCTGGGCTGGAGCGACGACCAGCGCTACGTGAACCTGGGTTCCAACACCCCGCAACTGCTCCCGGAACAGGAGGGGATCACCACCCTGCCGCGGCAGTGCGCGTACGAGACGCTGGGTGGCGAGAAGAGTGCTGACTCGGCGGTGTTCGTGCGCGACGGCGTGCACTTCATTGCCCGCAACCTCAACTCTTCTGGGGAGGTTCTGAAGATCAGCTCCTCGTGCCTGTCCACCGAGCCCCGGCCCAACCTCTCGGTGAGCGGCGGCTCGGCTGGCGCTACCTGTGGGGGGAGCGGCGTCAAGGGCTTCCCCGGCGACACCTTTACCATCACCAACGAATCCGCTGGCGAATGGGTGGACGCGGAGCTGTACGTTACCTATCCGGGAACGCAACAGAGGCAGCAGCTCCCCGCTAACTGGACGCCCACGAACAAGACCTATGTCTGGACGGCACCCTTGGATGGGCCTACCGGCACCTACAAGTTCGATGTGCGGGTCTTTGACCAGTCGGGGACCTGGTACGACAGTTGGAATGCCCAGTACAACACCACACAGTCCGTGACCATCTGTGGCGATCCCGAGGCCAAGATTACCTACACGCCCACGGCGTTCCTCACTGGCACGCCGTTGAGCTTCTCCGCTGAGGGAAGCGAAGGCCACCCCCAGAACGTCGGTGGACCCAAGTTTACGTGGCTCTTCGCCTCTCCGAGCGTATCCGAGGCGCCGGTAAAGACAACCGCTGATTCACCCTCCTTTACGCCCACGGCGCGCGGGACGTACTGGGCGGTGCTCATTGCCCACTACCATCACGCCGGCAGCGACCAGCTCGGCAACTGCGGACAGATCGACAAATTGGACGTGCAGAGCTTCGTCAACGATCAGGCAAACTGGACCACCCGCTACGACGCCTGCACCGCCGTGTCCTTCGACTCCCAGCCGTTCTCGGTGGGGGCGGTGAGCGTCACCCAGAACGGCTCCAGCGCCCAGCCGTTCCAGGTCTCCAAGCCGGTGAACCTCTCGGCCCCGTACAAGCTGGGGAACGGGTGGAACGCCACCTTTGCGTGGACCGTGAAGAACACGAGCGGCACCGTGCTCTCGCCCACGGCTACCCCGGCGAGCCAAGCCGGCCCAGCCGATAGCAACGTCACGGGGAGCATTGCCGCCTCGGCGCTGCCGGCGGGCAACTACACGGTGGAGCTTTCGGCGAGCGCCAGATCCGGCAGCGA
>JACADV010000101.1 GCA_013388425.1 Thermoanaerobaculaceae bacterium
ACAGAGAGGAGTTTCTTGACGTCGTCGAAGTGCAGGCCGGTGGTGGGTTCGTCGAGGATGTACAGCGTGCTGCCAGTGGCGCGCCGGGCGAGCTCGCGGGAGAGCTTGATGCGCTGCGCTTCGCCGCCGGAAAGGGTGGTGGCTGGCTGGCCCAGGCGGATGTACCCCAGGCCCACGGCGATCAAGGTGTCGAGGATGCGGGCAACGGTGGGGTGCGCGGAGAAGAGGTCGCGGGCCTGCTCGGCGGAGAGATCCAGCACCTCCGCCACGTTCAACCCCTTGTAGCGGACTTCCAGTGTGTCGCGGCCGTACCGCTTGCCCTTGCACACGTCGCAGGTGACGTAGACATCGGGCAAGAAGTGCATTTCAATCTTGATCTGCCCGTCCCCTGCACACGCCTCGCAGCGGCCGCCGCGCACGTTGAAGGAGAACCGGCCCGGCTTGTAGCCCCTGGCACGGGCTTCGGGGGTGAGGGAGAAGAGCTCGCGGATCGGGTCGAACACCTTGGTGTAGGTGGCGGGGTTGGAGCGGGGCGTGCGGCCGATGGGGGACTGGTCGATGGCCACCACCTTATCCAGGAACTGCACCCCCTCCAGGCGGTCGTGAGCGCCGGGGCGCTCCAGGGCCCGGTAGAGGGAGCGAGCCACTGCCTTGTAGAGCACCTCGTTGACGAGGGTGGACTTGCCCGAGCCGGAAACACCCGTGACGCACACCAGGGTGCCCAGCGGGAAGGCCACGTCAATGCGCTTGAGGTTGTTCTCCCGGGCGCCGCGGACCACCAGCTGCTTGCCGCTGCCGGGGCGCCGCCTCGCTGGCACCGGGATGGTGAGCTCGCCAGCCAGGTAGCGGCCGGTGAGGGAGCGCGGGAAGGAGGGGATGCGCGCCGGCGGTCCCTCGGCCACCACCTCGCCACCGTGGCGGCCGGCTCCGGGTCCCAGGTCCACGATCCAGTCGGCCTCGCGCATGGTCTCTTCGTCGTGCTCCACCACCAGCACCGTGTTGCCCAGGTCGCGCATCCCTTTGAGGGTTTCCAAGAGCTTGCGGTTGTCGCGCTGGTGCAGGCCGATGGAGGGTTCGTCCAGGACGTAGAGCACCCCCATGAGCTTGGAGCCGATCTGGGTCGCGAGGCGGATGCGCTGGGCCTCACCGCCCGAGAGGGTGCCGGAGGTCCGGTCCAGGGTGAGGTAGTCCAACCCCACGGAGGCGAGAAAGCCGAGGCGGTCCTCCACCTCCTTCAAAACCTTGGCGGCAATCTGTCGGTCCCGCTCAGACAACTGGAGGTGGCGGAACCAAGCCAGCGCCTCCTTCACCGACAGGCTCACCAGTTCGTGAATGGTGCGGCCACCCACCCGCACCGCCAGGGCCTCGCGGCGCAGCCGTCGCCCCCCGCAGGCCGGGCATGGCCGCATGGACATGAACCGCTCGATCTCCGCCCGCGCCTCGGCAGAGGTGGTCTCGCGGTAGCGGCGCTGCAGCCACGGCACGAGCCCCTCGAAGGGGGCACGGTACTGCCAGCTGGAGCGCTCGCCCACGAAGGAGAACTGCAGCTCCTGTTCCCCCGTCCCAAAGAGCACCGCCCGACGCGCCGCCTCGGGCAAGGTGGACCACGGTCTCGTAAGGGAGAACCCCATCGCCTGGGCCAGGGTCTGCAATTGCCGCCAGCGGAAGGAGCGGCGCCCCTCCTGGATCCCCATCACGGCGCCGGCGGCCAGCGAGCGTTCGGGGTCCACCACCAACTTGTCGGGATCCACCTCCTGCACCACGCCCAGGCCGGTGCAGGCGGGGCACGCCCCCTGCGGCGAATTGAAGGAGAAGAGGCGCGGCGAAATCTCCCCCAGCGAGAAGCCACAGGTAGGGCAGGCGTGACGGGAGGAGAGCACGAACTCTTCCCCCTCCTGGGGGGCGATCCGCACCACCCCGTCCCCCACCTTGAGGGCGGTCTCCAGGGATGCCACCAGGCGGTTGCCCAGGTCCTCCCGGACCGCCAGCCGGTCCACCACCACTTCAACGGTGTGCTTGCGCTTCTTGTCCAGCTCGGGAGGGTTGGCGGCGTCCACCAGCGCCCCGTCCACACGGGCCCGCACGAACCCCTCCCGCACCATCTGCTCGAAGAGCTTGCGGTGCTCCCCCTTCCTGGCGGCGGCCAGGGGGGCCAGGATGGAGAAGCGGGTGCCCGCCGGCAGCGCCATCAGCCGGTCCACCATCTGCTGCACGGTCTGCCCCTGGATGGGCAGGTGGCAGTCGGGGCAGGAGGCCACCCCCACCGAGGCGAAGAGCAGACGCAGGTAGTCGTAGATCTCGGTGACCGTGGCCACCGTGGAGCGGGGGTTCTTGGAGGTGGTCTTCTGCTCGATGGAGATGGCCGGGGAGAGCCCCTCGATGGTGTCCACGTCGGGCTTGTCCATCTGCTCCAGGAACTGGCGGGCGTAGGCGGAGAGGGATTCCACGTAGCGACGTTGCCCTTCGGCAAAGAGGGTGTCGAAGGCGAGGGTGGACTTCCCCGAGCCCGACACGCCGGTGATCACCACGAGCCGGTTGCGCGGGATATCCACGTCAAGGTTCTTGAGGTTGTGCTCCCGCGCCCCGCGGATGGAAATGGTCTCCTGCATCGCCCCCCTCGAACCCCCGGCCTGTGGCCGGAACCTTTAATTGTAGACGGACTCCGCCATTCGGGCACGCCCCACCGGGGTGTTCAACGCGTGGCTGTGCCCCTGGGCGTTCTCGGCGAAGCCGTCGTCGAATCGTGGCCGTGTCCCTCCTTGTCTTGGTCACAACGCCTTGATTTTGCGTCGCGGTGGCGTTATATTTAAGAGGTGGAGGTCTGTATGAAAAACACCGGCAACCGGTGGAAGGGTGGGGTTTCTGCCGAGCTGTCGAGGCCGTTGGTTGGACTTGCGGTGGTCCTCGTGCTTCTCCTGGCCGGTGACCGCGCAGGCGCCCAGGTGTGCCCGTCGCACCTGCTCAACTGGACGACGCTGCCCGCCGGGTACGTGGGCGAGCAGGAGTGCACATTTCTTGTAAACTGCAACAACCCCCCGCTGCAGCCCACGCCTCCTGCTCATTGTTGCAACGACGGGCAGGACAACGATGGTGACGGCCTCACCGACGCCAGTGATCCCGACTGCCAGCACGAGTACCTGTGCCAGGACGGCATCGACAACGATGGAGACGGCGCCGCCGACGGCGCCGACCTCGACTGCGGCTGCCTCGGCGATGTGACGGGATTCACCGGCTGTACGGCCAACGATACGAAGATCGTGCTCATCGGCCTCGGTCAGCAGAGTGACGGCTGCGTGACTGGGACGGACTCTCAGACGATCTGGCTGGGGGCCCAGGTCACGACCACTGCAACCACACGGTACGACCTCGGCGCGTTCATCCACTTGGACGGCCTTACCACCCTCACCGGCCTGTGCTCCCGACGCGCGCTCCAGCCGGTGTCCACCTTGAACGGACCGTATCAGCCCGCAACGGGGTACGGCTTGTTCGACAACGAGGACGGCGATAAATGCGGCGAGGTGCGGTCGACGGACCCGCAAACGCTCTACTACTGGACGTTCCCGATCACTACGCCGTGCGTGCCGAGCAGTGACGGGTTCCTCTCCATGGGACGGTGCGGCGCGTGGGACAACAACGCGAACACCACGTGCAACGGCTTCTGGGACGCGCTGCCCGGCACTTCGTCGAAGTGCCGGTGCGAGGAAACCGCGACCAACATTCCGGCTCCGGCGCTCTCTCTCGCGTGCTCTACGGACCGGACCGAGGCGCGGCCGGGTTGGTCCGTCAACTACACCATCACCTACACAAACTCGTGTACCTGCACCCCCGACTCCAGGCCCGAGAACATCCGCTGCTGCACGGCCGCGTATGTCCGCTTTCCGTTCTCCTACTCCCGCGGCACCATCTCCAACATCAAGATCGACAACGTGACGGTCACGCTACCCGATCCGCGGGTCATCGACACCTTCGACCCGGGCACCCGCGTGGGGACGCTCGTGTGGAACCCGCAGTCCGCTGCCGGGACTCTCAACATCATCGAGGGCGGCACACCGGGCACGCCACCGGTGCCGAATACGCACACCCTCACCTTCACGTTCACCGTGGATCCCGACGCGCCCTCCGGCTCTCTCGCCAATGCAACCGCCACCGAGTGGGCCAACGACAGCGCCTTCACGAACGCGGTGACGCAACCGCTGGCGTCAAGCTGTCCCATCACCGTCAACCCCACGTACGCCACCGTCAACGATGTTGCGCTCGCCAACGACGGTGGTGTCGCCACGCTTTCCTGGAAGACCAGCGCCGAGGTGGGCGTCGTTGGCTTCAACGTCTACCGTCTCGACGAGGGGACGGGCGAATACCTCAAGGTCAACCCCTACCTGTTGCCGGCCCTCTCTGGCGGGGGTGGGGCTTCCTACCGCTTCGTCGATCCGACGGCGCCGCTCGGCAAGGCGCTCACCTACCGTATTGGCGAGCGCGAGTTCCGCGGCGGAGAGACGATGCACGGCCCGTTCACGCTGACCCCCGCCTGGCGAGTACAGCCTGCCGAGGCTTCGTACGACGAGAGCGGCTTTGCCTTCTCCCCGCGCCCACCCTCGCCGCGCGTGGCGGCGGCCAAACGCAGCACGGCGCCGCGGCGGATCGATTCACTGCCGGCCGCCGCTGGGGCGGAGAAGGTCGCCACCAGTGTCGGGGCCAAGGTTTCGGTGGGGGCCGCTGGGCTCTACGCCGTGACGGCCGACGAGATCGCCGGCGCGCTTGGCAGCCCTCTCGCGAAGGTCCAGAACGCCATCAAGAACGGCCAGCTCGCCCTCTCCACGGGCGGCAGGTCGGTGGCTTGGCAGGGGGCGGCGGACGGCAGCCGCTTGTGGTTTGTCGGCGAGACCATCGACAGCCCGTTCACCGCCACCAACGTGTACGTGATTCGGGAGGGGCGCGGCAAGGTCATGACGGCAGCGACGGTCACCGCTGCGCCGCCTGCGCCCGCTGGTGCCTGGTTCACCGACACCGTCCACTTCGAGAAGGACCTCTTGCCGCGCGTGTACCTGGGCTTCGCGGCGAACGAGGACTTCTGGTACTGGGATTTCGTCATGAGCGAGAACCCGAGCTACGCCCAGAAGTCGCTGCCGTTTACCCTCGATGGCGTCGCCGCCGCTGCCGGCAGTGCGAGGCTTGAGCTTTCGATGTCGTCGGTGAGCGAGACCCCAGCCTCGCCAGACTGCCACGCCGCGGTGGCGGTGAACGGCCACCCCGTGGGCGAGGCGATGTGGGACGGCCTGTCCCTCTACACGGCCAGCTTCACCTTCCCAGCGTCGTACCTCCGCGACGGTGCAAATACGCTGTCGGTGCGCGGTATCCGCGGTACTTTGATGATCGAGGCGTTCGATGTGACGTTCCCGCGTCTCTACCGCGCCCAGGGCGATGTTCTGCGGCTGCGCGGCGGCACCAATGCAGCCGTGACGGTGAGCGGTTTCACAAGCGGCGAGGTCCGCCTCTTGGACGTGAGCGAGCCGACGCTGCCACGGGTGGTGAGCGGCTTCGCCACGGCGCTGGCACCTGACGGGAGCTACCAGATCAGCTTTAAGCCGGCGGCCCCAGGGACCGTGTACTTGGCCGTCGGCGCGGGCGGCATGAAGCTGCCGGTGACGGTGCGTGCTGACCGCGCCTCGGACCTGCAGAACAAGCAGAACCGCGGTGAGTACCTGGCCATCGCAGAGTCGTCGCTGCTTGCGGGAGCCCAGGCGCTCGCCCAGTACCGCGAGGGGACCGGCCTCACGACGATGGTGGTCGACCTTGAAGATGTTTACGACGAGTTCTCGTTTGGCATTCCGGATCCAGAAGCGGTGCGACGCTTCGTGCGCGCGGCGGTGGCGGGGTGGCGAACGGCGCCGCGGTTCCTTGCCATTGTCGGCAAGGGGAGCTTCGACTACCGCAACAACCTGGGTCTGGGCGGTAACCTGTTCCCGCCGATCATGACGCCAACTACCTACGGACTCTTCGCCGCTGACCCGCTGTTCGGCGACGTCGACGGCGACGGCGTTGCCGAGGTCGCGGTCGGGCGCATTCCGGCGGTGAGCGTCGCCGAGGTCGAGGACTACGTTGCCAAGCTCGCCGCCTACGAATCCGCCGGTGCTGAAGCGTGGACGGGGCGGGTGTTCCTGCTCGCAGACAACGCCGATTACGCTGGCGACTTCCCCACCGACAGCGCCGCGCTGGCGGGTGGGTTGCCGGCCGGGCTGGCGGTGACGGCCGTGAGCCTCGGCGCGCCGTACTCCGCGCCCGAGGCCCGGACGAGGGCGCTGCAGGCCATGGGCGAGGGCGTGCTGCTCTTCTCCTACGTTGGCCACGCCGGTGTGGACCGCCTCGCTGCGGAGGGGTTGGTGCTTGCCTCGGATGCGGCGGCGATGTCAAACGCCCCGCGGTTGCCGGTGGTTGCGGGCCTGACCTGTTACGTGAACCTGTTCGCCCACCCGGGGTTGAGCTCCATCGGAGAAGAACTGCTGCTTGCGCCGTCGGGCGGTGCCGTTGCCGTCTGGGCGCCCTCTGGACTTGCGGTCAACGCCACCTCGATCCAGCTCGGGCGCTACTTCCTGGCATCGTTCTTCGCTGGGGGCACCACCGTGGGGGAAAAGGTGGGCAGCGCCCTGCGCGAGTTTGTGGCTAACGGGGGAGACGGGGAGCACGCGCGCATCTACACGCTGCTCGGCGACCCAGCGGCGGTGGTGCGCCGGTCAGCGCGGTAGCTGCGCAAGGGTGGGGGTACGGTCCAAGCGCCTCTGGGCGGGGAATACGGCTGCTCCTTGTGCGGTGTTACAATTAAAGTGAGCTTTGCCGTGTCAGGGGGTGGATCAGCCGGGGAACGACACGGAAGGGCAAGGAGTTGGACCATGTTGCGGAAAACCCTCACCCTCGGGCTTTGGGTTGCCCTCTTGGGCGCCCCTGTTGCGCACGCGGGGAGCACGCGGTCGGGCGAGCTGTTCATGCCCCAGGGGGGTGGGGCCCCAACGCAGTGGGGCGACTTCATCGCTTCGGAGCCGCCCGGGCTCAACACCTTCTACCGCTACTTCATCGAGGTGCCGGCGGGGACTTCGCGGCTCGTGGTGGACCTGTTCGATGCGGATGTGGGGGCGGGTGACACGGGCGAGGCAGCCGCCAACCGTGACCGCCAGCGGGGCGGCAGCTGGAATACCACGGCAACCTACTCCCTCTACGACCCCTCGGGTACTGCGGTCACCACGAACTTCACCACCGGAA
>JACADV010000080.1 GCA_013388425.1 Thermoanaerobaculaceae bacterium
CCGCCCCGCCCCGCCCCCCCCCCCCCCCCCCCCCCCCCCCCCCACTGTGCCTCGCAGTTACGGCATGCGCAGGATAAAGAAGCTGGATCGACCGACGCGCGGATCGAACACGTACAATCGCACCATCGCGCCGGAAGGAACGTCGGCAAGCGCCTCTCGAAGCTCGGCGGGCGAACTCACCTGGCTGCCGTTCACGTTGACGATGACGAGACCCGGCCGCAAGCCTGCCTCGTCGGCGGCCGAGAGGTCATCCACCTCGGAGATCACCACCCCGTTCACGGAATCCGGGACCTCCAGCTCCTGCCGTGTGGTGCGGTCGAGCCGCTCCACGCGCAGGCCGAGTTTCTCCACCGGTGTGGTGTCTTCCCCCGGCTGGGTTTCCGCCTCGGCGGCACTGCCCGGCCGCTCCTTCAACGTCGCGATAACGGTGAGCCGCTTGCCACTGCGGAGGAGTTCGAGCTTCACCTTTTCCCCTGGCGGCAGCGCCGAAACCCGCTCGATGAGGTCGCGGGTGGTCTTGACCGGTGCCCCGTTCACGCTCACGATCACATCGCCCGCTTCGACGCCGGCCTTGGCGGCGGGGCCATCCTTCTCCAGGTCCTGCACGAGGGCGCCTTCCCGATTGGGTAGGTTGAACGCCTCCTGCTCCTTTTCCTCGATGTCCTTCACGAACACGCCGAGGTAGCCGCGTGTCACCTTCCCGGTCTTCTCCAGCTGCGGCAAGATCGCCTTGGCCGTGTTGATGGGGATGGCGAACCCCAGGTTCTGCCCGGCCGCGTTGATGGCGGAGTTGATGCCGATCACCTCGCCGCGCAGGTTGACGAGGGGGCCGCCGGAGTTGCCCAGGTTGATGGCCGCATCGGTCTGGATGAAGTTCTCGAAGCTGCGCTCCAGCAACCCCAGGGAGCGTCCCTTGGCGGACACCACGCCAACGGTGACGGTGTGATCCATGGCCAGGGGGTTACCCACCGCCATCACCCACTCGCCCACGCGCAGGGCGTCCGAGTCGCCCAGGGGGAGGGGTGTGAACGGGCCCCCCTCCACCTTGATGAGCGCCACGTCGGTGGCCGGATCGAGGCCAATGATCTTAGCCTTCCGCTGCGTGTTATCGGCAAGCTGCACGTGAATGGTGTCGGCGCCCTCGACCACGTGGTTGTTGGTGATGGCAAGCCCCTCCCGGCTGATGAAGAACCCGCTCCCAGCACCGACCCGCTTGCGCGGTCGGCGCGAGTCGGGGGAGAAGGGCTGGGGGCCAAAGAAGAACTCGAACGGATCGAGGTTGGGGTGGATCCGCCGCATCTCGCGATCGGTGACGATGTCGGTAGTGGTCACGGAAATCACCGATGGCACCACCCGTTCGGCCAGGGCTGCAAAATCCGGCAGCGTGGCCACCGCGGGCACGGCTGCGGCCGGTTGGGCAAGCGGGCGAGCAGTTCCCGCCGGCGTGACGTCGAGGCCACCGGTCAGCACCATGCCCAGGGTCATGGCCGCTACCGCCACGACACCCAGGGTGATCGCTCGGGTTCGTTGTTCGTGTCTCATGGGTGCGATCCCTCCAAAGTTGGGGTGCAGTGGGCTGTGCCACCGCCCCGCGGCAGCAACAAGCAATGCTCATGCCAAATTTCACACAACAGTGCACCGAGCTTGATCCAGCAGCCGCGCTTCCCCGCGTCAAAGTGACGCCTGCTGCACGGGGCTCGCGACCAGCACCCGGTTCTTGCCGGCGGCCTTGGCCGCGTACATCGCCCGGTCGGCGGCACCCAGGAGGAGGTTGCGCCGCTGATCGGAGGAACCGGAGCGGGGGACGTGGTCAGGGTAGACGGCAACGCCAATGGAGCAGGTGAGGGGCCCCGAGAACTCCACCGGGCCGGGGGCCCACGAGAAGCGGCCGCGCAGGAACACCTGCTGCCGCAGCGCCGCGGCAAAGTCGTTGGCCACCCGCACGGCGGCGGGGAGGTCGTGGTCGGGGAGGATGATGACGAACTCGTCACCACCGTAGCGGGCGAGGGTCACACCGGGGAGGCGGATGAGCCGGCGCATGAGGTAGCCCACCTCCTTGAGCACCTGACTGCCCGCCAGGTGGCCGTGGGTGTCGTTGATGCGCTTGAAGTTGTCCAGGTCAAGGAAGAGCAGGGCGACCCGCCCCCCCTTGGCGTCGGCCGTTTCCAGGTCCTGGGCCAGGCGCCGGTGGAAGTGGCGGTCGTTGGCAAGTCCGGTGAGGTCGTCGCTGTGCGCCGCTTCCCCGGCCCGCTTGGCATCCAAGAGGTTCTGGATCGCCACCGAGGTGTAGGCGGCAAAGATCTCCAACAGGCCCAGGTCGCGGCGGGAAAACGGGTTGCCGTCGCGGCGGTTGACCAGCTCGAGCACGCCGCAGACGCTCGTGCCGATGCGGATCGGCACGGCAAGCACGCTGCGCGTCACGAAGTCGTGGGTTTCGTCGAAGCGCGGGCAGAAGAACGGGTCGTTGCCCGGTTCCGCCATGAGGTGCGAGGAGCCGCTGCGGTACACATGCCCCACGATCCCCTCGGTGGAGGGAATGCTAGCGCCCAGGAGCTCCTCCGCGCGCGGGCCAAAGGCGGCGATGAAGTAGAGGGAGGTCTCCGCCGGATCGGTGGCGCGCTCGAAGGGGTGGTCGAGGAGGACCGAGCCGGCTTCGGAGGGAACGAATTCACTGGCGCGGTCCAGGATTTCGCGGATGAACACGCCCGCGTCCATGATCTCGGGCACGCTCGTGTCGTGGCGGTAGCGCTCGAGAAACGGTGCCAGATCCTGCGTGGGCAGGACGCGAATATCGCTAGCGCTCGGCCCCACGGCGCGAGTGTAGCAGCAGTCGAGGTACGAGGGGAGACGAGTCTTCCCCGCGCTTGACCGCCGGCCGCCGGTTGCTATAATAAACAGCCCGCTCGGTAACGCCGAGTCGGGCCGTAGCGCGGGGTGGAGCAGTCCGGTAGCTCGTTGGGCTCATAACCCAAAGGTCGCAGGTTCAAATCCTGCCCCCGCAACCACCGTTCACCACGCCCCTTCCGCCAGGGAGGGGCGTTCTTGTCGGGGCCGAGCTGCCCAAGCGCGGGTGCTCCCTTTCACCTGACAAACGGCCCGCGACGCGCTACACTGCCTTGCCGCTCGCCAGGGCGGCACACTGCATCCGCGGGGGTGAGCCATGAGCGAAGCAAAGATCGTCTGGACCAAGACCGACGAGGCGCCAGCGCTGGCCAGCTACGCGCTGCTCCCCATCGTCCGGGCTTTCACCAAGGGCACCGGCATCGAGGTGGACGTGGCTGACATCTCGCTGGCCGGCCGGATCCTTGCCACCTTTCCCGAGAGGTTGCGGCCCGAACAGCGGATCCCGGACCACTTGGCGCTTTTGGGCGAGCTGACGCGGCAGCGCGAGGCCAACATCATCAAGCTCCCCAACATCTCGGCGACGGTGCCGCAGCTCAAAGAGGCCATCAAGGAGCTGCAGGCCAAGGGGTACGACATCCCCGATTACCCGGAGGAACCCACCAACGATGCCGAGCGCGAGCTCCAGAAGCGGTTCTCCGCTTGCCTGGGCTCGGCGGTGAATCCGGTGCTGCGCGAGGGGAACTCCGACCGGCGGCCGGCGGCCACCGTCAAGGCCTTCGCCCGCAAGAACCCCCACCGGATGATGAAGCCCTGGCCCCCCTCGGGGTCCAAGTCGCGGGTCGCCCACATGCACGGGGGGGATTTTTACGGGACGGAAATCGCGACGACCCTCCAGGAACCGGCCAACGTGCGCATCGAGTTCGTGGACGCCGCGGGGGCCACGACGGTGCTCAAGGAAAAACTGGCGCTGCAGGCGGGCGAGGTGGTGGACTCGGCGGTGATGCACGTGGCGGCGCTGCGGGCGTTCTACGCCGAGCAGATCGAGGCTGCCAAGCGGGACGATGTCCTGCTCTCCCTCCACCTCAAGTGCACGATGATGAAGGTGTCCGATCCTGTGATGTTCGGGCACTGCGTGGCCGTCTACTTTGCGGACGTGCTCGCCAAGCACGCTGACGCTCTCAAGCAGGTGGGGGTCAACGTCAACAACGGGCTGGGCGACCTCCTGGCCAGGCTGGAACGGCTCCCCGCCCCCACGCGCGCCGAGATTCAGGCTGACATTGCCGAGACCCTGCGCAGGAGCGCCCCCCTCGCCATGGTGGACTCCGCCAAGGGCATCACCAACCTCCACGTGCCCAACGACATCATTGTCGATGCCTCGATGCCGGTGGTGATTCGCGACGGCGGCAAGATGTGGAACGCCAAGGGTGAGCTGCAGGACTGCATCGCCATGATCCCCGACCGCTGCTACGCCACGGTGTACGCGGAGGTGTTCGAGGACTGCAAGCGCAACGGGCAGTTCGATCCAGCCACCATGGGCAACGTGTCCAACGTGGGGTTGATGGCCCAGAAAGCGGAGGAGTACGGCTCCCACGACAAGACGTTCATCGTGCCCGGCGACGGCGTCGTGCGCGTCGTGGACAGCTCGGGACAGGTGCTGATGGAACAGCAGGTGGCGCGGGGCGACATCTTCCGCATGTGCCAGGCCAAGGACGCGGCAATTCGCAACTGGGTGGGGCTGGCGGTGTCGCGGGCGCGGGCCACCGGAGTGCCGGCCATCTTCTGGCTCGACGAGAACCGCGCCCACGACCGGGAGATTGCCAAGAAGGTTCGGACCTACCTGACCGAGCACGACACCACCGGTCTCGAGCTCCGCATCTTGAAGCCGGTGGAGGCAATGCGGGTTTCCCTCGAGCGCATCCGCCAGGGCCTCGACACCATCTCCGTCACCGGCAACGTGCTCCGCGACTACCTCACCGATCTCTTCCCCATCCTGGAGCTGGGGACCAGCGCCAGGATGCTGTCCATCGTGCGGCTGATGAACGGTGGTGGCCTGTTCGAAACCGGGGCTGGCGGATCGGCGCCCAAGCACGTGGCGCAGTTCCTGTCCGAGGGGCACCTGCGCTGGGATTCGCTGGGCGAGTACTGCGCCCTGGTGCCCTCCTTGGAGCTGGCCGCCGAGGTTTCGGGGAACGCCACCGCCAAGGTGCTGGCGGCCACGTTGGAGCAGGCCATTGGCAAGTACCTGGAGAACGGCAAGCTGCCGTCGCGGAAGGTGAACGAGCTGGACAACCGCGGCTCCACCTTCTACCTGACGCTGTACTGGGCGCAGGCGCTGGCGGCGCA